>CAUQJU010000036.1:0-8763 GCA_963518005.1 uncultured Campylobacter sp. | reverse complement strand
TCAACGGTGATAGACGGGATCGAGTTTACCGCCGCAAGCGCCAAAACGCCGATAGTTACGGCTGCACCGCCCATGTTTATAGTAGCTCCTAGAGGGATCGAGATCGAGTAGAGCTCCTCTTTTAGTCCTAGCTTTTTACAAAGCGCCATATTTACGGGGATGTTTGCCGCCGAGCTACGGGTGAAAAACGCCGTAACCGCGCTCTCTCTCACGCAAGTCATCACGAGCGGATAAGGATTTTTCTTGGTTAAGACAAACACTATCGCAGGATAAACGACGAAAGAAACGAAAGCCATGGAGCCTACTAGAACGAGTATCAGTTTTAGATAGCCAGCAAGCGCGTCAAAGCCTGTACTATGGATGCTAATGGTAACTAGACCAAAGATACCAAACGGCGCGAGACGGATGATAAATCTAACGATTTTAGTCACGCCGTCGCTAACGTCTTGGAATACTTTTTTAGTCTCGGCGGTGCAAAATCTCATCGCGATACCGCCGCCCACGGCCCAGGTAATGATGCCTATGTAGTTGCCGCTTGATAGCGCGGTGATAGGGTTTTGAACCATTTTAAAGATAAGGTCTTTTAGCACCTCTACGATGCCCTGAGGCGCGCTCATATCGGCGCTTTGTACGCCTTTTAGCATAAGCTCCGTAGGAAAAAGAAAACTAGCGACTACGGCGACTACGGCGGCTAAAAACGTACCTACTAGATATAGCCCGACTACTTTTTGCATGCCTTTGGAGTGGCCGAATTCTTTTACGATGATAGAGGCCGCCACTAGCACGAAAACCAGGATCGGCGCGATAGCTTTAAGCGCTCCGACGAAGAGATCGCCCAAAACGGCGATAGAATTTGCTACCGAATTTGCCGCGTCCGTTAGCCCTTTTTTAGCAGCGGCTAGCTGCGCCGTATTGGTTACGCCCTCTGCTATGAGCTTGTTAAAATCCGCCGATTGACTATGCGTCCAAAAGCCTATCGCCGCCCCCAGTAGGATGCCGATTAGAATTTGAACGATCAAATTTCCGTCGGCGTATCGTTTTGCCAGTTTGCCAAACATTCTAGTGTCCTTGCTTTAAAGTTTAATTTTAGTTTAGGATTATAGCCGAATTTATGCCGAATTTACAAGCTTTGAGCGAGATTAATTTCAATTTTATTATGAAATGTTACAATTGCGAGATTAAATTTCATAAAAGGAAACGCTATGTATCTATTTACTTCAGAGGTCGTAAGTCCGGGGCATCCGGATAAATGCGCCGATATCATCGCAGATAGCATCGTCGATACGATCTTGATGCAAGACCCAAACGGTCGCGTCGCCAGCGAAGTTTTCGTCGCGGGTAAAAACATTATAATAGGCGGCGAGATAAACTCTAAGGTCAAATTAAGCTTCAAAGATTACAAAAGTATCGTTAAAAACGCATTGGCAAAAATCGGCTACGACGGCAAGTCTAAATTTACTAAAGAGCAGTGCCTGCATCCCGACGACATCGAGATAAAAGTCTGCGTAAATCAGCAAAGTGCGGATATAAATCAAGGCGTCGATCAAGAAGGCGGCGAGATAGGCGCAGGGGATCAAGGCATAATGTTTGGCTTTGCTAGCTGCGAAGCAAACGAATATATGCCAGCAGCCATAACCTACGCTAGGATGCTTTGTGATAAGGTTTATAAATTTGCCAAAGCCAATCCCGATAAACTGGGCGTCGATATCAAAACTCAGGTTACCGTAGACTACGGCACGAAGGATAACTTTGAAAACTGCAAACCTCAAAGCATCCACACTATCGTCGTTTCGGCCCCTTGCGTCGAGACGATGAAGATAGAGGAGTTGCGCGCTCTAGTGCAAACTCTCATCGACGATGCAGGCTTACCAAAGGACCTTTACGATAAAAGTAAAACGCTCATCTACATCAATCCGACGGGCCGATACGTAAATCACAGCTCGCTTTACGACAGCGGGCTAACGGGTCGCAAGCTCATCGTAGATAGCTTTGGCGGATATAGCCCGATAGGCGGCGGCGCGCAAAGCAGCAAAGACTACACGAAAGTCGATCGCAGCGGTCTTTACGCGGCGCGCTGGATAGCTAAAAACATCGTCGCGGCCGGCCTTGCTAAAAAATGCATCGTCCAGCTAAGCTACGCTATCGGTATGGCAAAGCCAACATCTGTTAGCGTCGATACTATGGGCACGCAGATCGCCGGCGTAAACGACGATATGCTGTCAAATTTCGTTAGCGAAAATTTTGCCCTCACTCCGCGCTGGATCACGAATAAATTCGGCCTGGACAAACCTGGCAAGGATACGTTTTTATACGCTAAAGTAGCAGCCAAAGGTCAAGTCGGAAACGCCAAATATCCGTGGGAAAAGCTTGACGCGGTTGATACCTTCAAGGCTTTGATTAAATAATTTCCTAAGCCCGCTAAATTTAACGCGGGCTTAAATTTACCCTTAAATTTAAGGCTTCGTATGAAATTTCGTCCCGCTTTACGTCTTAAATTTTACTTCAAAAACCGCACGGCAAAATTTAAAGAGGATTAAAATGCAAACGGCAACAAACCAAAACGGCAAAAGTAGGATGCTCGGACTCGTTTTGCTCGGGCTTTGCGCTTTTTATTTTCTTTGCGCGCTAGGCATTTTTGTATTGCCTTTTGACGTGCTGGCGCGCTCGTCTTTGGCGCGAGATTTCGTTGAGCTTGCGCTTAAAATTTACCCCGCAGTAGAGCGAGCCTTTACTCATACCGATTTTACGCAAAAGGCAGCGTTTTATATCGCTTATATGGGAATTGTCAAGGTCATCACGCTTGTCGGTTTCGTCGCGGCTTGCTTGCTGTGCGGCAGTAAAGAAAATAAAGCTCGCACCTTAAAGATGATAATAAAAGAAAATCCTGTAAAAAGATTTTTTCTTTCTATTTTTATCATTTTTGTGAGCAGCTTTTTTGTGTATTGGGATTTTAGCGGTTACCACATCGGCTATCGTCATCCAAGATACTCGCCTGAATACGAATGGGTGCTGAGGTCTCCCAGCGAGCTGTTTTGGCAGATGTGTATTGATTTTATGCTTGTAGTTTTTGTTGCGGCTTGTATATTTTACGCGGCGTTGCAAATTCGGTTGCTATTTCGCAAGCGCAAAAACGCCTAAATTTAGCAAATTTATCTGAAAAATTTATCGAGCAAGCCTTGTTTTGGCGTGATTATTTCAGACGGCGAGCCGTTTACGCTGTGATAGATGGCTTTGCCGTATTTCGTCGCGTAGTATTTGAGTAAAATGCGCTGTAAATTTGGCTCGGTGCTAGGCACAAACCAGCCATTATTGGTCACTGCGATCATGACGTCGAATTCCCCCGCAAATAGCTCGTCTCTAGTCGCTTCGTAGCAGATCGCGTTTCTGATTTTTACGCCATCTATCTCGTAGTCGCTAGGAGCGCTTGCCGTCTCAAAATCCTTTGCGCCGCCGAAAAATATTTTATTTATCAAATCACGCGCAAACGCCGGTAGCGGGATCTCCTCGCCAAAGGGCACGAGGATAAATTTATCCATCCGCCGCATCTTGCCGCGGTCAAAGAAAAACGCCGAGTTGTAGTTGGTGCCGTTTTCGCGAGCTAGCGCGCCGGCGACGATAGCGATCTTTTGCGATTTTGCCAGCAGCTCGGAGGTCAAATTTCGCTCGTGCGTCATATAGACGGGGAAGGCGCTCTCTGGCAAAATAACCGCTCTAAATCCCGCGTTTATCGCCTCGTCTATGACGGCTAAATTTTGATTTATAAACTCGTTTTTTAGCTGCTTGGTCCACTTTAGCTCTTGTGCGACTTCGGTGTTTGCTAGCTTTACTTCAAAAGGTAGAGTTTTAAAATTTGGCGTATCGTACTGCACCGCGCAGGCTAAAAGCGTGGCAAAAGCGATAAATTTGAAGCGGTTTTTGACGTAAAATAGGCACAAAATCGCGGCGAAAATAAACGCAAGCGCGAGCAAACTGGGCGCAAATATGCCCGGCACGAAAATGGCTTCTAAATTTAGCCAATTAAAGCCGAAAGGATGGATGTTTGAAACCAAGATAAGCAGCAAAGCCTTTTGCCAAATTTGAGCCGGGATACCCGCTATCAAAAAAAGCGCACCGTAGATGATCCCGATAGCTAAAATTTCAAGCGGGATGAGGTAGCTAAGCTCGTAATAAACGAGGCTAAAGCTGATCCAGTAAAACCACGAAATCCCAATAAAAAATCCCGTCCAAAAAAAGCCGCGGCGGTCAAATTTTAGTAGCAAATAAAAGCCCGCGATCGCAAAAAACGGCGAGATGAAATTTAAAATTTCGCCGCCTAAAAGATCGGCTAGTATAAAATTTGAGATTAAAATCGCGCCGACAAAGGCTTTTATTATAATTTTAGTGCTAAAATAAGGGCTTAAAATTTTTTTTATCAAGGAACCCCATGCAAGAAGGAAATTTCGTAGCTTCATTACTGCCTCTAGTCGTGCTTTTCGCGATATTTTATTTTTTGGTTATCAGACCGCAGCAAAAACAGCAAAAAGCTCATGCCGCGATGATAGCCGCACTCGAAAAAGGCGACAAGATCATAACTAGCGGCGGACTAATCTGCGAGGTGATAAAACCGGAAGATGATTTTATCAGAGTTAAGCTTAACGACGACGTAATCGTGCGCGTTTCACGCGAATTTATCGCGAGAAAAATAGAAAAAACAGAGACGAAAGCAAATGCGTAACGGCAAAATAACGTATAGGCTGATTATCTTTGTTCTGGCTTTGATTTTGGGCATTATCTTTTCCGCGCCGTCGTTTACGGACAAGCTAGGCGGCTCTAAAATTAGTCTAGGTCTTGATTTGCAGGGCGGACTTCATATGCTCCTTGGCGTCGAGACCGAGGAGGCCGTGCACTCAAAGATCAAGTCTATAGCCGCTAGCGTGAACTATTTTGCGAAAAAAGAGGACGTTTTGATCGATAGCTTTAAGATCCGCGAAGACAAGGTGGACTTTGAGCTACTAGACGCGGACGAAGCCGCTAAGATCGACGGCATGCTAAAGGATATCAAAGGTCTTAACGTACAAAAAGACGGTCTAAAATACTCTATCGGTTTAACCGACGCCGAGAAGGCCGAAACTATCGAATACGCGATAAATCAAGCCGTAGAAACTATTAGAAACCGACTCGATCAGTTCGGTCTAGCAGAGCCTACCGTTGCAAGACAGGGCAAGGATAATATCCTAGTCGAGCTTCCGGGCATCAAAACGGCGGCTGACGAACAGCGCGCTCGCGATCTCATCGCAAAAGCCGCGCACCTCCAGCTAATGGCCGTCGATGAAAAGCGCCAGTCGCAGGCAAACTCGATGAGCGAGGCCGAGGCTGAGAGCTACGGCGACGTCATCTATCCTGACGTCAAAAATGCGCAGATAAAATACGTCGTAAAAAACATCCCCGTCCTTGACGGAGCTATGTTAACGGACGCTAGGGTTGCCTTTGATCAGCGCACGAACTCGCCTATCATCAGCTTTACTCTAAACGCTGAGGGAGCTAGAATTTTCGGCGATTTTACCGGCGCAAACGTCGGCAAACGCCTAGCTATCGTGCTTGACGGCAAGGTTTACTCCGCTCCTTCGATAAACGAGAGAATCGGCGGCGGAAGCGGTCAGATAAGCGGCGGATTTAGCGTAGAGGAGGCTCACGACGTAGCTATCGCGCTTAGAAGCGGCGCTCTTTTGGCTCCGGTAAAAATGCTAGAAAAACGAAGCGTAGGACCAAGCCTTGGCGCCGATAGTATAAGACAATCTATGATCGCGCTAGCCTCGGCTTCGGTTTTAGTAGTGCTGTTTATGATAGTTTACTACGGATTTAGCGGCATTTTGGCAAATATCGCTCTTGTTGCGAATATTTTGATATTAGTCGCCGTGATGGCGATGTTCGGCGCTGCTCTAACGCTACCTGGCATGGCCGGCATAGTGCTAACCATCGGTATGGCCGTAGATGCAAACGTCATCATAAACGAGCGTATCAGAGAGCTGCTGCGCGACGGAGCCAGTATCGCAACGAGCGTGAAAAAAGGCTACGAAAACGCGATGAGCGCCATTGTAGACGCAAATTTGACCACGCTTATTACGTCAATCGTGCTTTATGCCTACGGTACGGGACCGGTTAAGGGCTTTGCCGTTACGATGGCTATCGGTATCGTAGCCTCGATGATAACGGCGATTTTGGGTACTCACGGTATGTTTGATACGATTATAAATAAAATAGAAAAAAGCGGTAACACGCGGTTTTGGTTCGGTTATAAAAGGGTATAAATGCAATTTTTCTCAAAGGCACATGTTTATGATTTTATGAGCAAGCGCTACATCGCGCTAGCTGTCTCGGCCGTGCTATTTTTCGGTTCGCTTTTTTTGATGGTGACGAAAGGCTTTAACTACGGCATCGATTTTTCCGGCGGTACGCTCATCCAGGTGAAGTACGACGGCGCAGTCTCGCTAGATAAAATTCGCGAGGCTTTAGCAAAAGACGAAGCCTATAAAAACGCGAGCGTTACGGAGTTTGGCTCGGCAGAAGAAGTTACGATTAGATTTTCTGGGACGAACTCAAATTTAGGTAGCGACGTCGGAGCTAGCGTAGCGGGGCTTTTAAAAGATACGGGCAAATTTGAGATCCGCCGCACCGACGTAGTGGGTCCAAAAGTCGGCGACGAGCTACGCGAAAAGGGCGTGATGGCGCTTGCTATCTCGCTCGTGGGGATTTTGATCTACATCGCGTTTAGATTCGAGTGGAGATTTGCGATGGCGGCGGTGGCCTCGGAGATTCACGACGTCGTGATCACGATGGGAGCTATCAGCCTTTTTGCTATCGACGTAAATTTGGACACTCTTGCGGCGATCCTTACGGTCGTGGGCTACTCGCTAAACGATACGATCATCGTCTTTGACCGTATCAGAGAAAATATCAAAAGCAGCAAGAGCACGCATCTTGATACGATAATAAACGAATCGGTTTCCGCGACGCTAACTAGAACGATACTCACATCAGGCACTACGCTCATCACGGTAGTCGTGCTGTTTTTGTTCGGCGGAGATATGATACACGGATTTTCTTTGGCGCTGATAGTGGGCATCGTCATAGGTACGCTTAGCTCGATATTCGTTGCGGCGCCTATGCTTTTGTGGTTTAAATTTAGCGTGGAGAAATACCGCGCGACGGAGGCCGAAAAGGCGCGCGCTCAAAGAGAGAAGCAAAAGCAGCGAGAGATGTTTGAAAAAGGCGCTATATAAGGAGAGGCGATGAATTGGGGTAAGGTTGTTTATATTTTTTTCGCTCTCATGAGCCTAACGACGACGGCCGGATTTTTGTACGACAAAAACGAGATTGCGCTTTTTATAGCCGCGAGCGTAAATTTAATTTCGACGTTGCTAAAAATCGGCGTTAAAAATATCTTTGCCGCCGAGCTTTTCGCTAGTTCTTTGGTGGCTGATTTGCACCTTATTCCGGCGTTTGGGATACTTCAGGTAAACGGCAATGCTAATATCGCTTTTTCGCTAGCTATCGGAGCGACGATCGCGAATGTTTTTTCGCTCGCCTTGGTTTTGGTCGAGTCAAGCAAAACGCAAGAAGAATTTTAGGAGTAAAAATGAGTGAAAATTTAAAATACGAGCCTGCGAAAATAGAAAAAAAATGGAGAGAGATTTGGAGCAAAAGCGGCGAATTTGAGCCCAAAGACGACTATAGTCTACCTAAAAAATATATCCTAAGCATGTTTCCATACCCTAGCGGTCGCATCCACATGGGGCACGTGCGAAACTACTCTATCGGAGATGCCCTAGCTCGCTACTACCGCAAAAAAGGCTACAACGTTTTGCATCCTATCGGCTTTGATAGCTTCGGTATGCCTGCGGAAAATGCGGCGATAAAGCACAAAATCCATCCTAAAATTTGGACTTACGAAAATATAGACTACATGCGCGGCGAGCTTGATGCCTTGGGGCTTAGCTTTTCTAAAAAGCGCGAATTCGCGACGTCTGACCCGCTTTATACTAAATTTGAACAAGAATTTTTCATCAAAATGTACGAAAAGGGGCTGGTCTACCGAAAAAGCGCGGTAGTAAATTGGTGTGAATACGACCAGACGGTGCTTGCAAACGAGCAGGTCGAAGACGGATGCTGCTGGAGATGCGGAAATGCCGTCGTCCAGCGCGAACTGCCGGGCTACTACCTAAAGATAACTAGCTATGCGCAGGAATTGCTAGACGATTTGAAAAAATTAGAGGGCAAATGGCCGTCTCAAGTACTTACGATGCAGGAAAACTGGATCGGTAAGAGCTTTGGACTTGAGTTTAAATTTGAGCTAGACGAGGAGTCGAAGCGGATTTTAGAGGGTGGCGAGCCAATAGACGGTTTTGAGGTATTTACGACGCGCCCTGACACGATTTACGGCGTTAGTTACGCAGCTTTAGCGCCTGAGCACAGGATCGTAAAAAGACTGCTTAACGCAGACAAATTAGAGCCGCAAAAAGCGGAAAAAATCAGAAAAATCTTAAACCAAAGCCCGCGCGAACGCCAAGCTAGCGAAAAAGACGGACTATATCTTGGTATAAACGTCTTACACCCGCTAACCGGAGAAAAAGTACCGGTTTGGGTAGCCAATTTTGTCCTGGCAGACTACGGTAGCGGCGCTGTTATGGCGGTACCGGCTCATGATGAGCGCGACTATGAGTTTGCGAGTAGATTTGGCCTGCCGATAAAGCAGGTGGTTAAGCCTATGCAGGGCGAATTTGAGGG
>CAUQJU010000035.1:0-8800 GCA_963518005.1 uncultured Campylobacter sp. | reverse complement strand
ATAAAAAATGACCTTATCGATCATATTAGCCCGTACAAGATAGAATTAAAAAACCAAACAACAAGCGAGAGAGATTTTTAGGACTTATAGAGATAGAGCTTTTGCGCAAAGAAGTAGCTGTCAAAGAAGACTTCGCCCTAGAGCTGTTTGTTGAGCTTGCGCTTTGTACGGGAGCTAGGCTAGAAGGAATTTTAAACATCAAGAAAAAGGATTTGTCGCTATCTACTAAGTCGGTCACCATAAGCGATTTTAAAACAAAGAGCACGTATACGGGATTTTTAAGCAAAAGAGCACTAGAAAAGATAAATCAAATTTATACCACCCTATCCCCGAACGACTTTTTGGTAAATAAACCAAAAGCCACTATTCAAAATGTCTTACAGCCGCTACTAAACAAGCTTTTTAATCAAAATTTAGATATAAGCGACGCAACCAATAGAGTAGTTATTCATACGCTTAGACATACATTCGCTTCACATCTTGCTATAAAGGGCACTCCGATACTAACGATAAAAAAGCTGATGAATCACTCGGATATCAACCATGCCCTAAGATACGCTAAGCTGATGCCAGACAGCGGAAGGGAGATGGTGGAGAGGTTGTATGAATAGGTTTTATCCATCTTATGCTATAATCGCAAACAAAAAGGATATGCAATGACTACGCAAGTTTTTCATCTAGAGATCCCGGGCGACAGAGTTGATCTTATAGATATGGCCAAATTTATCTCCCAAAAAATAGCATCGCTTACCCAAGTAAATTCCGTAAAAAAAACTAACGAAGCGGATAAGGGACTAGAAAAAATCATGAGCTTTGCTGGTTCTCAAAGCGGAGCTTTTAAGGATATGAGTATAGAAGATATGAGAAAAAACAAGGCTATTAGATCGTGAAAGTATTTTTATATTCAAATATCGTTATATCGTATTTGGACTCGCAATGAGCAGATCATGAAGATGCCGTCAAGCTTATTGCGGATTTTTATAAAATGGATATTTTAATGATCCTTAGTCAAGATATTATGACAAATGTCATATATAATTGCACAAGCAAAAAACAGGCTGTTGAGTTCTTTCAAACCATTAATGCCGATAGTCATTTTAAAATCGTCTCTTTTAGCTCCGATATGATAGATTCGGCCTGCAAAAAATACCTAGAAAGCAACAATTTTTCTAAAAAGTCTGATTTTGAGGATATGTTACAATATTTTTGCGCCCTAGAAAATGGGTGTGAAAGAATCTATACGAACGAAAAATCAACATTTCCAAAGTTAAACATTTCTCTCTACGATAGCTCTCAAAAACCGTTTTACTTAGCAAAATCATAGAAACTTAATATTCTTTAAGCCAAACAGAAAACAATGAATATCTTATTTTTTAAATTTATACTAAAATATCAAATAAAAAAGTAAAAGTAAATTTCTCCATAAACTTAAATTGACTTTGATCAAATAAAAGATGGTTCATTTTAATTCCATCGTACTGCCCTAGGACTATGATACCATCTATCAAAACATAAAGAATAAATAACCCCCACATAGGACAATATGTTAATACTTACAGCAAACTCAAATGAGTTTGCTGTAAGGTCTTGGCAGACGGCCAATATTTTTCTTTGGCCGAGCAAAAGAAAAATATAAAAACTTAGACGAAACTTTATCTACCAAAAAATGATTTTCGTAGATAAAAGGTCTAAGTTTTTTAATAGAAAGCTTTTAACGATCATTCGTTAAAAGCTTATAAATGCTTCCGATTTGCAAGCATAGGCGGCGTACAATATACGCTTTGGTAAGCACTGCTAATTTGAGCATATTTTTATATGTAGTCATCACTAGAAATATTATCTTAACAGGCTTTTGAGCGCCGTTCGCGGCAAATTTACGGGCAAATCTCGTAAAATTAATAATAATATTTTCTATTTTTCATCAAATTTTTTGGTGCCGTGCCGTAATAATCGCAAAAAAGCTTGCTGAAGTGGCTTTGATTTTTAAAGCCCGTCGCAGCCGAAATTTCAGCGATATTTAGCTCCGAGCCTTGCAGCATCGCCAGCGCTCGTTTCATTCGCTCTTCGCGCAAAAATTCGTAAGGAGTTTGCCCAAACAAACTTTTAAAGCCGACTTTAAGTTTAAATTCGTTCAGCCGCACCTGTTTTGAGATCTCTTTTATAGACGGCGGATTTTTGATATCCTTGCTTAAAATTTGCCTGGCTTTTTGTAGCGCATTTTTGTCCGCTTCGTCTAGTATAATATGCTTATTTGGGTATTTTAGGCGGCTGAATTCGTTATAAATAAGCTCTAAAATTTTACTTTCTAAAAGCAGTCTTTCAAGCGGCTCTTCGGCGTTTAGCGACAAAATTTGGTTTAATAAAATTTTATTTACGGCGCAGGTGTCGTTTTGCGAGACGAGTTTGTTTGTACCAAGCTCGATAAGATCGCCGAAATTTGAGCTCATAAACGAGTTTTCTAGGAATAAATTTATTCCTGCGTGCGCGCCGCCGTAAATCTCTTGATCCGAGCTTGGTAGATCGACCGAGCTGATCGTGGATAGTCCGCTTTTGTATTCGATTTTGCCATTCGCCGAGCTTAGGCTGATGCCTCCTTGTAGGGTGAAATTTATAAAGCAACCCTGCAAAGCATGAAAATCGCCGACTATTTTGGTGTCGTCTTTAACATCCATTTTTATCGCGCCGAAGGCTATTTCATCGCTTAGCGCGATATTTTTGGCGCGGATTTTGACGCCAAGACCAGCCAAAACTCCGTCTTCGCTACTATTAAATTTATCCACAAAAACGTCTGCGGATACCGTGCGCAAATTTTTCCTTTAAATATAAAAATAAATCCGTCATTTGTAAATTTAGGGTTGATAATAAATTTCAAAAATATTATACTATCCTTAAAGTAAAGAAATTATAAAAGGAGTCTAAAGTGAGAAAGATTTTGTTTTTAAGCGCGGTTGCGGCGCTAGCGATAGCAGCTCCCGCCGTGAGGCTGGACGAGGTCAGCGTATCAGCTCAAAAGATCGATGAAAACGCTAGCGAGGTGGCGGCTGCGGTGAGCGTGCTGGACGAAAAAGAGTTGCGGCGTAGAGAAGCGAATGATCTAAACGGGCTTAGAAGCGCATCGTCAAATTTATCGTTTTTGCAAGGCGGAGGTATTTCGCTTTTTATCATGCGCGGCGTTACGAGCGATTACGCATTTGATAGCCCAAACGTCGGGCTTTATCTGGACGGCGTGAGTTATCTTGGCACTTACGGCAACTACGTATTTTTGGAGGACATCGAGCGTATCGAGATCCTAAAAGGGCCTCAAAGCGCGCTTTACGGCAAAAACGCCTACGCAGGCGTGATAAATGCGGTCTCCAAAGCTCCTACCAACGAACCGCAAGCAAAGATCGGGCTAAAGCTTGGCGAGGATAGCCTGCGTGGTATTAGTTTTAACGCAGGCGGAGCGATAGTAAAGGATAAATTTCTGGCTAGTTTTACCGGTTTTAGCGAAAAGAAAAACGGCTTTATGTATAACGAAAATTTAAATAAAAGCGACGACTACGAAGACGCCCTTTACGGCAAAATTTACTTTAGATTTTTACCTACGGACGAGCTTACGGTGGATCTTATTCAAAACTATTATAGGATAGCCAACGGCGCGCAAAGGTCGAATTTACACAATGCGGCTAACAGAACGCGCTACGCCAACGGCATGGAGGGCGAGGAAAACGCTAAAAACTACGAAGCGTCGCTAAAGGCAGAATATAAATCGGGCGACTATGCGCTTACTTCGCTTACGACTTTCAGGGATTATAAAAACGACAGCAGCTACGACGGCGATCATCGCCCCGCGTCCTTGTTGGACGTGTATTACAAGGAGGACAGAAAGGATTTTACGCAGGAGTTTAGATTTAGCGCCGATAACGCGTATGGCAAATTCGTCCTAGGCGCTGCGGCGGGCTCTACGAAAAGAGACGTGCGAAGTAGCGTAAACAGCGTGATGTTCGGCGGTATTCGTTCGCTGCAAAATAACAAAACCAGAAGTAAAAACTACGGCGTTTTTACGCATAATGAAATTTATCTGCCGCTTGATTTTTCGGTTATTTTGGGAGCTAGATTCGACAAAGATAGTGTCAAATTTCAAAACCGTATGAACGGCGAAAATTTAAGCGATTCATATAGCGCGCTATCACCCAAGATCGGACTAAAATACGCTATAAACGACGAAGTTACGGCATATGCGAGCGTATCGAAGGGCTATAAACCGGGCGGCTTTTGGGCTGCGTCGCCTACGTCTAAAAAATGGTACGATAAAGAAACGATGACTAGCTATGAAGTCGGCGTAAAAGGGGCTTGGGAGCGGGTTGAGCTAGGCGTCGCCGTTTTTCGCGCCGATATCAAAAACAAGCAAGTAGTAAGCGTCATCGTAGCGCCTAATATCACGGTGGCAGAGAACGCCAGCAAGGCGCGCTCTCAAGGCTTTGAACTAGACGGCGCCGTGCTTTTGGCGGACGGATTAAAGCTTAGCGCAAATTTGGGCTACGCAAAAAGCGTCTTTAAAGACTATAAAGACGCACAGGGCGATTATAGCGGTAAATACGTCTATTACGCACCAAGGCTAACTTATGGCGCAGGGGTTTCGTATGAGGCTCCAAGCGGATTTTACGCGGCGGTGTTTTTGCGAGGACAGAGCAAATTTTATACCGATAAGGCCAATGTCGTAGAAAACGCGGGCTACGCGACCGTCGATGCAAAAGTAGGCTTTAATCACAAAAATATCAACGTTTATATTTACGCTAATAATCTTTTCGATAAAGATCACGACGTAAAATACGCCACTATGCACTACCTGTCCGACCCTCGCGAGATCGGCGTAAAATTTGAATATAAATTTTAAGGAAAAAGATGAAAAATTTTAAATTTAAAAGCGGCGAAAATCTAAGCTACAACGACTTTGGTAGCGATTTTAAAGATGTTTTGGTTTATCATCATCCGCTGATGATTTTTCCGCAAAATACCTTGATAAATTTCTGCGATAAAAATCAAATAAGACTTATTTTGATATATAGAAGCGGGCATTTTAACAGCTCGCTTTTTAGCGCGGACGATAGTTTTTTAAAATTCGCCCTACG
Organism: uncultured Campylobacter sp.; assembly: GCA_963518005.1. GTDB lineage: Bacteria > Campylobacterota > Campylobacteria > Campylobacterales > Campylobacteraceae > Campylobacter_A. The sequence continues at coordinate 3,689 of CAUQJU010000035.1, read as the reverse complement.
CCTAAAAGAGTTTTTCTCGGCGTTAAATTTGGGCGAATTTAGCGTGCTGGGCGAGTCGGTGGGTGCGGCTTACGCCTACGCTACGGCGGTAGCTTGCGAAGAGGCGAAAAGGGTGTTTATACTAAGCGGATTTAACGCCCATCCCGAGCTTTTGGCCGACTATGCCGACTATGCGCACATAAAGGAAATTTATGATTTTGCATCGCATAATACGCCTGAAAATACGGCGCAAACGGCGTGGGAAAAATACGGCTCGCAGGCTAAGGGTGCGCTAAAAGAAGCGATAAAAGCGCAGCTTAACGGCATCGGTTTTGACCTCTGGCTCCAAGCTAGGCCGTGGGGATTTGAGCTAAAGGATGTCCCTCAAAGCGTGCTTATGTATCACTCCAGGGCCGACGAGGAAGTGCCTTTTGCCGTCGCTTCGCAAGTGTCGAGGATGCTGCCAAACTGCGAACTAATCGCCGCCCAGGGCACGCCTCATCATAGCGCGAAAGCTCTTTTGGATTTTTTAAAGATCATCAAAGAGCGGTTGTAAATTTAGCTTTTGCGTAAATTTTACGAGCCAAATTTGCGCCGTTTTAAGCGTAAATTTAAGCTCGTTTTGCGGTTTTTCTGTTGCGGGTAGGTTTGCTTGATTCGGGATAAATTTACCGCCTTTTTTGCGCCAGAGACTTAAATTCGGCCTTGCGTTCGGGTTAAATTGCGTGCGTTTAATCCGCATTGTCGGCAAGGACTAAATCTGCAAAGCGATTTGCAAAACTCCGCAGAATAAATTTTACGCAGTTTTTTGTACTAGACGGCGACTTAAATCCCGCAAAATAGTAATCCGCTAGATAAATTTATAAATCTTTATAAAATAAACTAGGCTCAAAATGCAAAACGCCGCCGCGCCCAGCACGACCGCTCCGTAACCCAACGTCCCCGCCAAAAGCGTTCCGAGATAAAACGAAAATATCTGAAATGTCATACTTAGGCTGCTTTGCACGGCGTATTCGCTAGCGGGTCGCCGTCCCGAGGCACGTTGCATCATCATCGTGGAGATTATCGTCGCTTGCGCCATATATACCGCATACGCCGCGCTCGAAGCAAAAAGTACCGACGCGCGGTCCGTCCAGCCGCCGATAGGTAACCAGATAGCTAGGATGCCTAGCGTCTGCATTGCTACGGCGTATAAAAAGGCTCTTTTAGCGCCTAGCTTTTTTACCGCAAAGCCCGCCGCGAGCGCACCAGCGAAGCCAAATATCGTGCCGTATATGTGCAAGACCTCGCCGATATCTTCCAGCTTCCAGCCGATATCTACAAGCATCGGACTAAGCAGTCCAAACGCCGCGCAGATACCGATAGATTGTACGAAAAGCACGCTAAGCCAAGCCTTTTTGCCCTTAAAAAAGCCAAACATCGCCCTAAAATCCAGCCCCTCGCCGGCGTTTACGCGCTCAGGCTCTTTAAAGAAAGCAAGGCTAAGCAAGGAAACCGCTATCAAAGACGTCAAGAATAAATTCGCCTCGCTCCAGCCGAATTTTGCGTAGATTACGAGCGTTAGGCCGTTACCGGATACGTGCCCTATCAATCCACCGCTAAGCTTGAGGGCGTTTGTGAAGCTTAAATTCGAGCTGTTTGAAATTTTGATAAAAAATGCGTTAGACGTCATCGTCCAGGTGGCCGAGATAAAGGCCAAAAGCACCGCCAAAGCGATTACGGCAGGTAAATCTTCGCGCGGATTTAGAAGCGAAACCGCATATAAAATCGCCAAAGTAAGGCACTGAAAGGCTAGGATAATCTTTTTGTAACCGCCTATTTTTAGCGCGATAGCGTCGATAAACGGCGACCACAAAAAAGCCAAAACCGCGAAAAGTCCAAGCCCTCTAAGCGCGCCGATGCGCTCTAAACTAAAACCGTCTTGACGCAGGATGCTAACGAGCCCCTCGCCGAAAAATCCGATGCAAATAAACTGCGCGATGCAAAGGCTAAGCACAGTTAGCGACCTGTAAAGCAAATTTGTCCTTTGATTTTTTGGTTAGATTATATTTAAACGGATAGGTGTTATCAAGAATATTTTGACGTTTGAGGGATAAATTTTTATATTTTAAGAACTTTTGACAAAGATCGGCCGTATCACCAAAGTACAAAAAATCTAGGCATACGCTCAGATTTGGTGTAACCAGCTCGCACATTATATAGCTTGGCATATGTTGGCAAAAAAAGGAGCTTATTAAGTATGCTGACTAAAAATTTTGGTAACTTTATATTCGAAATCAAAAACCAATCCAACTAAAAGCCTATCCCCATACCGTCTTTGCCGGCTATTTTGCTTTTTATTTCATTTTTTATCTCCATAGGCTCGTTATCTAATAGCTTACTAAAATTCGGTATTAAATTGCTTATTTTTGAGATAAAATTAATAACCTTCGTTTTAAAGCTTTCTAATATAGTTAACTTATCCTGTAAATTTTCTATCCTTTCGTCTTTAGCTTTTACTTCTCCTTCTAGCTCGGATATTCTTTGATCTTTGCCATTTATAGAAGTTTGTAGTTTAGCGATTTGTAGTTGTTTGCTATCATTGTCTTCCTTTAAGGCATTCTCGTTACTTAGCGACGCCTCCAGCTCTTTGTTTCTTTGTTTCAGAGACTGATTTGTTTTTTCTTTGCTTTCTAGATCTGCATTAGCTTTATCGAGCTTGCTTTGTAGGGCATCGGTTTGATCGGCTTTTTGTTTTAGTTGGTCTATTTTGGCTTTGTCGGTCTCAAAAGCCGTTATTTGATTTTGTAGTTTGATATTTTTATCTTCTTCTTTAATTAGTTGCAATGAAAGTTCGCTTATTCGTAAGTTTCTATCTTTTATAATTTCATCTTGATTATTTAGATTTGCGTTTGCTTCTTTTAATTTTTCGTTTTCTTGGATTAGCTCTTCGTTGGATCGCTCTAGTTTATTATTTTTTGCTATTACTTCACCTTTGTTTAAAAGCTGATTGGTTAGCTCATCCACTCTTTGCTTTAGTTCGCTATCCGTAATTATGTTTATATTGTCTTTCATTTGATCTAATATCAAGTTTGTAAAATTTGTTAAAAAAGCATTGGTGTCTTGCATGTCTAGTCTATAATAAGTATCTGCTAAAAATGGCTTTTGTTTTTTTATGTATTTGCCTGCTTCCTTGCTCACAAGTTGCTTTATTTTACTTTTAAGCTCTTGCTCAGTACTATACTCTTTTTCGGTTTTGTGCATTTGCTTTAAATTTTTATGTCTAAGCTTACTACCCTTTAGTCCACGATTTGCAATACCATCAAACGCTTCTGCACCCATTTCTTGTAGCCCTCCACCAAAGGCGCTAGTCTCTCGTTTGCCATCAAATCTAATGTTTTTATGTTCCCCAAATAGGTAGTTTGTAAAAATAAGCTGATAGTGCTTAGTTTTCTCATCATTATGCTCAGCTATAAGCAGGCACTTTACATTGTATTTCGCACAATATAAATTTGCAAACCTTTGTACTCTATCTAGCGAAACTTTAGCGTTTATAAAATTTACTTCGGTAGAATTTAGTCCCTCTTTTGGCTCTTTATCACGTTCAGTACCAAAGCTTATGACTATCTCGGAAAAACCGACCATGTTATCTCGCCAATGGTTTTTAACAACCTTGCCATTTTTATAAGTTTTTATTTGGGACTCATAATCATCTTTCATCATCTTATGAT
>CAUQJU010000034.1:0-9029 GCA_963518005.1 uncultured Campylobacter sp. | reverse complement strand
GTTTATAGGCTACGCGATATTCGCCGCTGTCGCCGGTTGGGTTTATATCGTTACGCTCCACTTCGATAGCTACGGGTAGTCCGATGTCGCTAAATTTCGCCGTGCTGGTCCAATAAGGCTCGGCGGTGATGACGGTTTCGAATTTTCTCCACTGCTTGACGGCGTTGTTTACGTCTTGATGGCGCGTAAACATCGAGCCTGAGGCCATGTATGCCACTCTCATGTGCGGCAGCTTGATCTTAGTGCCGTCGTAGTCGATCTCTTTGCCGGGATACTCTAAGGCCTCGATGCTACGAGAGGACGGAATGGTGACGTTTTTAGCGTCTTTCCAAGGGGCCTTGCCTAAATTTTCGTATTTTTCGCTAATGCGCGTGCTGATGCCTTTTAGCGTCGGTGAAATTTTATTCGTCATACCGCCCGAGTCGTATCCTAGGCTAAACTCAAAGCCAAGGCCTTCTTTACCGATATAGCCTAGCATCGCGTTAAGAGCTATAAGCGCCCAGAAAGGCTGCTCGCCGTGGTCGGCTCTTTGAAGCGCGCGGCCTATAAGCACGGTCGTAGGCTCTTTTGCCAAAGCCTCGGCGAAGCTTTTTATCTTATCCGCCGCTACGCCGCAAATTTTGCTCGCCCACTCCGCGTCTTTTACGACTTTGTCGGTCTCGCCCATAAAGTAGTCTTTAAATTTATTAAATCCGACGGTGTATTTTTTGATAAATTCCTCGTCGTAGAGCTTGTTCGTAAACAGATGGTGGCACATGCCGATAATTAACGCCGCGTCGGTATTAGGGCGTACGATGATATTCTCGGAGCCGAAGTAGCGCGCCGTATCGTTTACCATCGCGTTTACGCTATATGTTTTAATGCCCGATTTTTTAAGCTCTTTTATACCTACGTAGCCCTCGTGAGTAGGAGGCACGGATGAAATTTGATTTGTTACGATAGGATCGGTCGCCCAAAATACGACGTTTTTAGCGTTTTTAACTATCGCCGCCCACTTAGTCGGCGTATCGTAAACCGCGCTTGAGCCTAGCACGTGAGGCATGATAACCAGACCCGCCCCCGTCGAATAATCGCCGCTTTCCTCCACGTAGCCGCCTAAAATTTTAAGCATCCTGTGAGCGACCGTACGCCCCCAGCTGACCTTGCCGCTGCCGCCCCACCAGTAGCACTCACCGTAGATCGCTTCGCTGCCGTATTTCTCGTGGGCTTCTTTTAACGCCTTGGCGGCAAGATCAAGCGCGACGTCCCAACTAACGCGCACGAATTCCTCTTTGCCGCGCAGTTCGCTCTTTGCCGCGCCCTTGGCTTTTAGATAGCTTTTGCGCACCATCGGATACAGCACGCGAGCCTCGTTTTGCACGGAATCAGGCAGGCTGTAATTCATCGTATTAGGAAATTTATCGCCCTCGAAATCGCTAACGGAAACTATCTGATTTGAGTTGGTATTTGCCCAAAAAAGCCCGAATCTGTTCGCGCCGAATACCTTTTTGTTATCGAAAATCGTCTGCGTAACGCCTTCTATCCTGCTAGCCTGCGCAGCCGTAGCCGCCAATGCCGAAAATTTGATGAAATCTCGTCTTTTCATCGGTTTCTCCCTTATTTTAATTCTCGCAGGAGCAAGCCCCCGCGCCTTGCGCTTGCAGTCGCGAAGTCGCAGACCCAAGCAAAGCCAAATCGCCGATATTTGCGGCACCGGCGCGATTTGGCGACTCGTTTTCCGTTATTTACTTTTAAAACTATATTTTATTAGCGGCGCTCGCTTTTTGCAACGCGGCTCTTTAGCGAGCAAGACGCCGCAAATTAAATTTGCCGCCGCAAAACATAAAATCCAAATTTAAAGAACAAGCGTCGCTAAATTTTACGCTTCAAGCGACGAGCAAATTTGATCTGGGCGCTAGCCGCGTCAAAGCCCTATTCTACGGTTTTTGCGTTATGCTGTAGGTATTTAACGATCAAATTTAGCTCCGTCTCCTCTAGCGAGACGTAGTTCGTATCGATCATCGACTGTAAATTTGCCGGCCACTGAGGCGCCGTATTGCTGTTTGGCTCTAGCAAGCGCTGGGACGCTGATGATGTCTCCTCGTACTTTTTCTGAGCTTGTTTATATTTCGGGTATGAGTCTCTACCTAGCGTTTCTGCGGCGACTTCGTACGTGCCCTCGACCTCATACCAAAGCTCGCCGTAGTCGTCCTCGACCTCTTTTATTTTCTTAAAATTCGCCTCACTCTCGGCATCAAAAACCGTGAAAATCTCGGCATTTTTGACGCTTCGCTGTATCTGAGCCAGGTAGTTTGCCGAAACGGCGCCTTTTACCTTGATTTTAGCCTTTGCGCCGTCTTTGGAGACAACCTCTACCGGCGTTAAAACCTCGATCTTGCCGACCTTTTTACCGCCTAGCGATATATCGGTCGTCTTTGTCAAAACCTCGGCGTTTAAGCCTATCGCCGCCGCACAGGCCGCGATCAAAACGAATTTAAAACTTTTCATCGCACTTCCTTAAGAAAAATTATTAATGTAATTTTATAAATTTACGGCTTAAAATTACATCGTTATATTTTATTACGAAGCGGGTTTTGTATATTAAAAGAGTAAAATTTGAAGTTAGAGCGCGGCAAACCAAGCCGAATTTGAGCTTTGCTCAAATTTGTCGCGAGAGCTACGCACGCGGCGACGTGATCTACGCGCAGAAGTTTAAATTTTATCATTCTGCTGCGCGGCAGAGCGAAGCTAAACTGCTACGAAAACGGCAAAGAATTTATCTTTAGCTTCGTAAAAAGCGGCGCCTACGTCTGCCTCGATAAAAACACGAGCCTTGAAATTTTAAGCGACTGCGAGACGCTGCAGATCAATATCTCGGAGCTTTTCGAGCTGCTCGGAGATGAGTTTGCAAGCTCGATCATAAACGCGCTCATTAAAAACCTCCACTCGCAGCGGATTTTAATAAAAGAGATCGTCTTTGCGAAAATCCAGACCTGGATTTTAAATTTTTTAAATCACATTGCAAACGCCGATAAGATCGTGGAGCTTCCCTTTAATATAATGACGCTGGCAAGCCTACTTGGTGCGCCTCGTCAAAACGTCTCCTCAGCGATTACAAAGCTCGTTAAATTAAAGGGCAATAGAATTAAAATTTTGTAGTCTGAATCTGCGCGGCGGTCTAAATTTAAACGATGAGGGATATTTTGAGCCAAACCGACTCATAAAATAAAGGGCTAAACCAAAATGGAATTAGCCCTAAATTTAGGTTATTCGTGAAGCGATAGACGCGCAAAAGCTACGGTTTAAAAAATCGAGCCTCTGCTTGCAGGTCACAACGGATCGTCTCCAAAGCGGTTGCGTCCGTTAGTGCCTTGCTGTACGAAAAATACGATCAGTATGATCGAGCCTATTAGCGGGATAAGATTTAATAGATAAAACCAGCCGCTTCTATCGGTATCATGCAGGCGCCTTACCGCTACGGCGATAGAAGGCAAAAGCATTGCCAACAAAAAGATTAAGTTAATAAAACCGATCGTTTCGCCGGAACTAGTAACGGTATATGTGCCTAAAAAGCCGTCTAGTACCGACGTTACTATTCCCAAAAGTACCCCAAATAATGTGAACCACCAATACTCTGAACGAGGCGCGCGCCCCTCAAAGTTACAATAGTTTTCTTTCAGACAAGTTCGCACCGACTCCATAAAAGTCATTCTCAACTCCTTTTTAAAAAATATAGTAAATTATATAGCAACAGGGCTTAAATTTATCTTTTATATTGATTAAATTTTAAAATTATGCCCCCCGAATTTAGGCGAAATTTAAAGACAAGCTCCGCCGCAAAAGCAAGCCGCATCAGTCCATAGGATCGTTATTTACCTGCCTTACGTGCATGCCAAGATGCGCCAGATCGTAGTTATTTCGTGAGGCACGAAATTCCGTCGTGCCATGAACTGCGCCGATGCCAAATATCGCCGTGATCACCGAGCCAATATTGGATGCAAGTAGATAAAGCGAGGAATTTAGCACGCTTAAAGCGATATCTATGATGCTTAGCAGTGCAAATACGTAAAACGCTCGCAGATAGGTTTTTTCGCCCGAGCAGTCGGAAAGCTCCTTGCAAACCAAAAGCGCAAACGGCAAAAAAACGGCGGTACAAAAGGTAGCCAAAGCCGTTAGCAGCATAGAATTTTCGAAAAAAACGCGTCCTACAAGCACCAGAGCGTTTAAATACCAAAATACGCCAAATATCGTGAAGTTAAAAAGTAGCCTCTTTGAGCGCATGCTTCTGGATGCGAAATACAATCCCACGGCAAAACAGATGGTAGCTATGAATGAGATATTGCCAACTTCCTCCGCCTTGACGGAATCAATATAATACGCCGCAACGTTTAATAAATTTAACCCAAGCGCGATGTAAAGCGGTACTTTGGCATTTGATAGACTCTCCGCGCTCCTATCGTCCCGCTCATATACGAAATCCACTTCGCCCAAGCCTAGGCGCGCATTTTGCTCCCGAACCATCGAGCCGAGTTTAAAAAAATCGCTAATAAGCCAGATCAAAAATATCACATTCGGCAGGGAAAACACCATAAAAGGATTTTTTAGATTTGCAGCTACCTCCTGCACATCCGAGGCGGTAATATTGGAATCTGGGCGTAGCTGAGCCATAATCTCGATAAACAAATCGCTTTGTATCAGTAAAAACGCCCCCGCAAGCACTGCCCATATTATAAACCCCAACCCTCCTAAAAGCTGAAATACAGCAGAGACTATGCGTCCAAGATAGAAGCGGTGCGCTCCAAAAGCGCCCAAAACGACGTAAAACGCATAGGCCTTATTTATATCGTAAGCCTTAGCCGCGATATTGGACGAGGCGGTGTATCCGCCCTCATAATCGCCGTTAAAATTTGAACCACCGTCGTTAAATTTTAAATTGCCGCCGCCGTTATTAAAATTTGAGCCATTGTCTGCGTTAAAATTTCCGCCGCCAACGCTTCCGCCAAAATTTGCGCTACCGCCTGAAGCATTAAAATTTACGCTGCCGCTAGTCGCGGTAAAATTTGAACTTCCGTTTGCGCCGCCCAGGCTGCTGCCGAAATTCGAGCCGCCCGAGTTACCAAAAGCGCCGGAATTTGCGCCCGAGAAGCCCGTTTGTGACGAGGCAGCTTCTGCTTGGTCTAAATTTGCGCCTAAAATTTCATCGTTATAATTTTCGCCGGTCGAGCTTTTTAAAATTTCATCGCCCGAGCTTTGCTGCGCATCTTTTAGGTCAGAGCTTTCCTGTGCCGCAGCTAGCGGCTTTTGGGAGTTTAAATTTACTGCCTTTTTTTTGATATTCGCAAGGCAAGCGGGGTTAGTTTCGCCGCCCCAGATGTCATTTCCCATCCTAGCTCCTTAATTTTTGGAGTAATTTTACCCGAAATTTAAAGAATTTGCGTTACTCTACGGCAAATTTTAACGGAGGAAAAATGAATGAAGCAAAGTTTATGAACGAAACCGCGCCTTTTACCTTTATTTTGGCTTTTGCGCCGTCCTTAGAAACAACCTCGACTGGCGTTAAAATCTCGATCTTGCCGACTTTTTTACCGTCTAGCGATATGTCGGTCGTCTTTGTTAAAACCTCGGCGTTTAGGCTTATCGCCGCCGCACAGGCCGCGATCAAAACGAATTTAAAACTTTTAATCGCACTTCCTTAAGAAAAATTATTAATGTAATTTTATAAATTTGCTGCTTAAAATTACATCGCTATATTTTATTACGAAGTGGATTTTGTATATTAAAAATGGTAAAATTTGAAGCAAAAGTGCGGCAAACCTAGCTAAATTTGAAATTTGAGCAAATTTGCCGCGAAAGTAAAAGCCGCACAAGCGGCGGCTAAATTTAAAGAGTGATCAGTGCTTTTTAAGCCCCATTGCATCGACGTCTAGCGCGATCTCTTCGTTATTTATCGTGATTAGTCCGCGCTCTAAAATTTTACTTGCGATCGCGTGCGCCTCGTCAAGCGAATGCATCTTGTACGTGCCGCACTGGTATTTGTTTAGCTCAGGGATGTCTTCTTGGTTTTTGACGCCTAAGATATCCTTCATCGACGCCGTCCACGCAGCCTTGACCGTCTCCTCGCTCGGCACGCCGATCACGCTCATATAAAAGCCCGTTCTGCAGCCCATCGGCGAGATATCGATGATTTCAACGCCCTTGCCGTTTAGATGATCGCGCATAAAGCCCGCAAATAGGTGCTCGAGCGTATGGATGCCTTTTTCGGGCAAAATTTCCTCGTTCGGCTTGCAAAAACGCAAATCAAACACGCTTATATCGTCGCCTTTTGGCGTTTTCATCGTCTTTGCCAGGCGCACTCCGGGCGCGTTCATCCTCACGTGATCGACACAAAAACTATCTAGTAGAGGCATATTTTCTCCTTATTTTTAACATAAATTCGGCGTGATTTTAGCTAAATTTTTATTAGCCACGGCTTGATTTAAATTTGCATTTATGCAAATTTTAGCCGTGTTTATCCATAAAGTCTCACGGCATATTTACGCACATTCGCTAAACCGAACCGACATCCAAAACAAAAAGCAATCGCACCGCCAAAAATACCGCCCGACTTTGGTTAAATTTTAGCCGACGATTTATTTATTCGTATGCCAAAAAGCTATCGAGCCCGGATTCATAGGATCTTGAGAAAGTCCAATATCGGCGATCGCATCGTCTATAGCGATAACGTTTCGTCTTGCGGCGTTAAAAAAAGTCTCGGCGAGATTTACATTCCAGCCTTGAGCTTTAAAAAATTCTCTTTGTCTCGTGCTAACGGCGTCGTTTGCTCCTTCTATCTGGAATCCAAACGGCTCTAGATGAGCGCAGCGCACGAAGTCGGCGGCATTTGCCACTACGTCAAACCATTGCGGCGGGATCTCTTTAACCTGCTCGATAGAGTGGCATGTAAAAACAAAGGCCTTTTTACCCAAATATAGCCCCTCTAAGCTAGGCTCAAGGTGGTTAAAGTGGAAAAATTTAGCATTCATTTTAGGCGTTGCAGCTGCTAGTTTGTTAGCGATTTCCACGCCGCTTTGCGTAAATTCTCCGCCGAAATACCGCACGTTCGTCGGTCCGCCCCTATAAAAAATTTCAATCAAATTTCGACCGTATCCGCAGCCAAGCTCCACGATACTATCGTACGGCCCCGTCTCGTCGATGATATCTATCAACATATCATAGAAGTTAAACGACGAGTGAAAAGGTACGATTAGCTCAGCCCCCTGTCTAGTACTAAGCCTGGCAATCGGTATTTCGACGAATCTTAAAACATTCGTACTAAAAAGCTTTCGCTTCTCCCAAACCATCTCGTTTGTAACGTTATCCAAACTTAACTCGTGTAGACGCTCCTTTTTCTCTAGCATTTTTACGGCTTGATAGCTATTGAGTCCATTTTTTAAGCACTCATCCATAAATTTAGCCCTTGTCGCCCATGCTTTTTCATAAAAGTTTTGCCAATACTCCTCTTGATACGCCATATTTTCTCCTAAATTTAAAAAAAATTTAATTCTACCTTTAAGATTTTAAAGAAAACTGAAATTGAAAAGATTCGATTTTAGTAATTAGATTGAGTTTGTTTGGGGTTAAAAATCGGGCAAAAAGCCCGACTAAAAGTATTAAATTTTAAGCAAAATAAGGTTTGATCTGCTCTATCCAAGCGCTGATTCTAGGCTCGGTTTTTTCGCTTTCGTTATCGGCATCAAGCGGCAGACCGATAAATTTACCGCCTCTTACGGCTTCTGATTCGTCAAATTTATATCCGTCCACGGACACTGCACCCACGACGTTTGCGCCAGCTTTTACGACCTCATCGTAAAGCTTGCCCATCGCGCCGCAAAAGCTATCCGCATAGCTCTCGGCATCGCCCATGCCAAATATCGCAACCGTCTTGCCGCTAAGCTTTAGTCCGCCAAAATCAAACGCGTCCCAGTCGTCTTGCAAGTCGCCCGTACCCCAGGTAGAAACGCCCAAAATCAGTTTGTCAAAGCCGTTTAGCTTAGCTGAGTCGCAGTTTGCTACGTTTAAAAGCTCGTTTTCTAACCCCAAATTCTCGGCTAAAAAGCTTGCCGCCTCCTCAGTATTTCCCATACTGCTTCCAAAAATGATACCTATCATTTAAATTTCCTTTAAAAAATATGATGACTTATCGTGTAGGGCACCAGTCGCAGCGATCCGCCGCATCCGCACTCCCGTTTAACCTCGATGTAGCGCGAGAAATTCGCATTTCTCGGAGCTACGATGAACATCCTGTCAAACTCTCCGCCGCTAAGCGCCTCAAAGCCCCTAGCGATCTCGCAGTTAGCCAGATGAAACCGCTCTTTGGTTATCTCTTTAAAGCACGGCATAACGCCGAAAAGCTTGCGCCCGCCCTGCTCGGCGAAGATAATCCCGTCTTGAAAATAAACGTTTTTATCAAAATGTTTGGCGCGTATTTTATCATAAACAAACTGAGAAAACATTATGTCCGCGTCAAAACATATTCCGTTTTGGGATTTTAGCATAAGGATTAGCTTGGCAGCTGGATGCTTGGGGTAGACGGCTAGCGGCGGGACGGCGTCAAATTTGCCGGTTTTATAGGCGCAGATGACGGCGTTTGAGGCGATGCAAAAGCTTGAAATTTTACTTCGGCTAGGATTTTTAAACTCGCATAAGTCCTCTATGCGCTTTAGAAAAATTTCCTCCAAATTTAAGCCCGAATACGCATAAATAAGAGGAATTTTTAGCTCGCAACCTGCGCAACAGTTGTATAAATTTATAAAAATTCGGGCTTTATTTACCGCGTCAAGCCCTGAAAAAATACTTGGAGTTATTTCTCCAATACCTGATAAAAAGCCGAATTTCATCTATTAGTCTTTTACCTTGCAGCATCCAAATTCCTTATCTAGCCCAAAGACTTTGCAATACTCGCTAAACACGCAGCTAACGCTTCTTTTAGCGCAGACGATCGGGATATTGCGCTTTTTGGCTTGGTTTTTTATCGTTTTCATCGTGTTGTGGTTTAAAAAACTGGTTAACAT
>CAUQJU010000033.1:0-9377 GCA_963518005.1 uncultured Campylobacter sp. | reverse complement strand
ACATAAATCCAAAGGCTCCGATTCATATTTTGATCATCCCGAAAAAACACTTTGAAAATTTCCAGGAGATGAACGGGGCGCTGATGGGCGAGATGACGAAATTTATCCAAGAGGTCGCGGTGCTAATGGGCGTAGATAAGAGCGGATACCGCCTAGTTACAAACTGCGGCGAAAACGGCGGTCAAGAGGTCATGCACCTGCACTTTCATCTGCTAGCGGGAGCAAAGCTTGGCTGGGTAGATACCGCAACCGATCCGCAAAGCACGTTTTAAACTTCAAATTTACGCCCAAATTTGAACGCAAATTTTACTTAGCGAGCCGGCCGCAAGCACGGCAAGCTCGCTAAATCTCCAAAAAGACCGCCGCTTTTGCTAAAGCCGAGCGGTCAAAATAATATTATTTCCTAGCCGCTCTAACCGCGTATAAAAGCGTTTCAAAACCTACTTTGCTGGAGTTTTCCACGTCTTTTAGGATTTCCACTCCAGCGGCGTTATCCTTGCTACTATCTGCGAAAATTTTGATCGCCTTATCGAGTCCGCTATGAACGTTTTCATGGTGGTGCGAAATATCCTGTACGGCTTTTGCGTCTTTTACGATGATATTTTTAACCTTTTCGCCGAACCACTTGCCGAAGCGGCAGTGTCCTACGTCCGGTACGCTTTCAAATTCTCCTTGCAACACCGCTCTATAGCCATTTAACTTCATATTTATATGATCGATTTTGCCGTTGCTGACGTTTACTTCGTTGGTTAAATTTAATGTTTGATTTAAGATATTTTGCGTATTTTCGTTCACGCTTGCGATAGTACCTTGAAAATCGCTCAAAACGCGCATCACGTCGCCCGAAATTTTAGAGAAATTTTCGCTCATTCCTATCATCGTATTTGAGCTTTGTTTAAGTCCGTTTATATTCACCTCGACTTCGAGAGTAGCTTTTTGCGTGCGTTCGGCGAGCTTTCGCACCTCATCGGCCACCACGGCAAATCCGCGTCCGTGCTCGCCCGCGCGAGCCGCCTCGATAGCCGCGTTTAGAGCTAGCAAATTCGTCTGATCCGAGATATCTTTGATGAGATTTATAATCTCCACGATCGACATCACGCTGTTGTTTAGCGACGAGGCGTCGTTTTGCAAGTCGCCGCTCATTTGCTGGACGTTTTCCATCGAACTAACGATAAAGCTCGTCTGTTCGCGCAGTTCACCGGTCTTAGTAAACGTTAGGTTATTTAGCTCGTTTATATTTTCGAGCATTTTTAGGTTTTCTTCCATCGTACCTTGCAAGAAATTTATACCGTCGGCGTAGCTAGCCAGCAGAAGTTTCGTAGCATTTTCGTTGGTTTTTGGCTCGTTTTGCTCGCTCTCCGCACTTGATTTTGCCGCTTCCAGCTCGCTTTGCAGTTGCTTTATCTGCGCTTTTAGACTTTCGTTTTCCTGCGATAGAGCCGCATTTTTGCTCTCTAGCTCTTTTTTATAGCCGCTTCCAAACATCCTTTCCTCCTTAAATTTTTCTATAATTATAATTAAATTTTCGCCTTTTGGCGATAAATTTTAAAATTTATTTATCTTTCAGCCACTCGTTTAAAATTTCAATCTGCGCCGCAACGCTCTCATTTGCCGTGCCTCCTTGCGACTTGCGCGCCTCCTTAGAAGCGTTTAGATCAAGAAATTTAACTGCGCCCGCGTCCAAGCTTTCATCCACGCTTGCAAGCTGCTGCGCGTTTAGCTCGCTTAAATCCAAGCCCAAATTTTCCGCATACGCCACCGCCTTGCCCGTGATGAAATGCGCCTGGCGAAACGGCACGTTTTTCTCCCGCACGAGATAGTCCGCCAGATCGGTTGCCGTGAGGTGCCCGCGGCGCGTCATTGCTAGCATATTTTGCTCGTTAAATTTAGCCGTTTTTAGCATCTGTTTTAAAATTTCAAGGCTCGCAAGCGCGGTGGCGACGCTGTCGAAAACGCCCTCCTTGTCCTCTTGCATGTCCTTGTTATAGGCTAGCGGCAAGCCCTTCATCACCGTTAGCAGCGCGACGAGATTGCCGTTTACGCGCCCCGTTTTGCCGCGTATTAGCTCGGCGACGTCGGGGTTTTTCTTCTGCGGCATGATCGAGCTGCCCGTGCTGTAGGCGTCGCTGATCGTGACAAAGCCGAACTCCTGCGAGCTCCACAAGATTAGCTCCTCGCACAGGCGCGACGCATGCGTCATCAGCACGCTTACGTTAAACAAAATCTCCAGCGCGAAATCGCGGTCGCTGACGCTATCCATCGCGTTTGGCGTCACTCCCGCAAAGCCTAGCTGCTGCGCGACCAGCTCGCGGTTTATAGGATGCGGCGTGCCCGCAAGCGCAGCCGAGCCCAGCGGACAGAGGTTATTTCGCTCGCGCGAGCTAGTAAAGCGCTCGTAGTCGCGGCGAAACATAAACGCATAAGCTAGCAGGTGATAGGCAAGGCTCACGGGCTGGGCGTGCTGAAGGTGCGTGTAGCCTGGCATCAGCGTGTCCGCGTGCTTGCTAGCGATATCTCGTAGCGCAGCGACTAGCTCGCGGATTTTTTCGGAGATCTCGACACCGCTTTTAAGCACGTAGAGGCGAAAATCAAGCGCGACCTGATCGTTTCTGCTGCGCGCGGTGTGTAGCCTGCCGCCAAGATCGCTTCCGATGAGCTCGCTTAGGCGCTTTTCGACCGCCATATGAATGTCCTCGTCGGCGGTTTTAAACTCAAATTTACCGCTTTTTATCTCCTCAAACACGGCGTCAAGCCCCGCGACGATCTTTTCGCTCTCCTCAGGCTTTAAAATCCCGCAGGCGCCGAGCATCCGAGCGTGCGCCTTGCTGCCCGCGATGTCCTCCTGCCAAAGCGCCCTATCAAAGCCGATCGAGGCGTTAAACTCCTCCAAAAGCTCGCTACTCTCACCGCTAAACCTACCCGACCACATTTTTTTTGGATTTTCTTGCATCGTTTTTCCTTTTTGCGCTAAATTTTGGCTTTGATTTTAGCTCAAATCCACTTAAATTTCACGCCGTATTCACTCTGCGCGGCTAAAATGAACGAAAAAGGAGCAAAAATGAAAAAGCGAATTTATCACGTAAGCGAGGTCGCAAAGAGCGGAGAAAAGGCGAGAAAAACGATATTTTGCGAGACGGACGCCACTAGCTGCGCGGTCTGGGTCGTGCGAGCCGGCCAAGAAGTCGCGGTGCACGCACACACTAAAAGCGACGACGTGTGGGTGTGCTTGCAAGGCGAGGGCGTGTTTTATCTTAGCAAAGAGGGTACGAGCGAGGCCGAAAAGACGGCGGGCGGACTTTTGGATAACGGCGAGCAGGTAAATTTTAAGAGTGAGCGACCCGCTAAATACAGGCAAGTCTCGGTCAAAAAGGGCGATGTGGTGATCTCGGCTAAGGGCGAGTGCCACGGCATGAAAAACACCGGCAAGGAGGATTTTATCTTTATCAGCGTTATCACGCCGTTGCCCGCTGATTACGTGGCGCTGGGGTAAATTTAAGCTAGCAAGAGTGGGGCTTATCGCGTGGGAAATGAAAATTTGTAGCATTTTAGGTATTTGTTGATTTTTACTGCGTGTAAATTTGACAAAAGCACATAGCGGCTGAAATTTTAAAAATTTACGGCGGCAAGCTAAATTTGGTGCCGATAAACAATGACGAGGCGATCGCGGTGCACGGCGATAAATTTGAAATTTTAGGACGGTAAACTGCGGCGTGAAAGTAAAATTTAGTAATTAAACGCTTCGTAAAATTTACGCTTACATTTGCGCATAGGGCTGCGAGGTGGAATTTGAACTTAGGCGCGGTGAGTCGCTAACGAATGAATTTAATCAAAGGATTAAAATGAAAATACTACTTATCAACGGCGGAGCGCCGTTTAACGGCAAAGGCGGCAAGCTAAACAAAACTTTGCACGAGCTAGCCAAAAAAACACTACAAGCCCTAGGGCACGAAACGCGCGAAACTACGATACATGAGGGCTACGATATAGAGGGCGAGGTGGAAAAATTTCTATGGATGGACGCCGTGATCTGGCAGATGCCCGCGTGGTGGATGGGCGAGCCTTGGCTAGTCAAAAAATACGTGGACGAGGTGTTTATGGGCGGCATAGGCAAGATAGTGGCAAACGACGGGCGGCACGGCACAAGCCCGAACGAAGGCTACGGCACAGGCGGGCTGATAAAGGGCAAATCGCACATGCTAAGCGTTACTTGGAATGCGCCGCTTCAGGCGTTTAACAAGCCGGGCGATTTTTTCGAGGGCGTGGGCGTGGACGGCGTTTATTTGCATTTTCATAAAGCCAACGAGTTTTTAGGCACGAAAAGGCTGCCTACTTTTATGTGCAACGACGTCGTCAAAAACCCGGACGTAGAGCGTTTTATGAGAGATTACGAAGCGCATTTAAAAAAGGTTTTTGGCTGATTGCGGCAGGCTAGCGCCCGGCCTGCTCGTTTGCGAAGCTAAATTTAACCGCCTTTGCTTTTAAATTCGGCTCGAGGCATGCGGCAAATTTAATCAAAATAAAAATGAAAAATATGGCCTATCCGCTACTAGGCACGAAAATAGTGATAGACGAAGAGAAGGTTTTACGAGAGAAAAAGTATAAGCTATAGACGTAATATACGAATATTTAGACAAGCTTGCCCAGCAGTGTAATTTAATTAGGATTGATAAAAACACTTTTCACGCGAAAGGGGATGAAAACGATTTATCAAATTTGGGTCTATTTACGTGTAGATACGCAGTAGAAAACGAGTGGCTAACCAAGAATATCAAAGAGTGGGTTTGCATTAGCGAACGATGTGGAAATGAGGATATGGTAGCAAGATTTAAAAAAGAGAAAATGGGAATTTGGGAATGAACGGCAAACGACGTATCCGCAAAAAACGCCCGTATGATGTTTGCGTGCCTTTTAGCTTGCACTTTGTAGGCTATTTGCGCTGCTTACGCGAAGCTTAAATTCGCCATTAAATTTTAAAAATTTAAAACGCAAATAACGTAATCTGCGAGTTTATCGTCTCGTTTACGAAACCCTCTTTGTAAAAAGCGCGAGCATCGCCTCTACGTCTTTGACGCCATGTTTTAGCGCGTTTATATCAAGGGGCCGACATACGTTTTTCAGCGCATGGGCCATATCTTGCTTAACGGCTCGGGTTTGCTAAATTTTCTTGCTAAATTTCGCGCCGCGCGCCCTAAGCCGCGCTTCAAGCTTGCTATAAAGCATAAAATTCGCCGTTTTTACCGTATCTTTTAAAAACAGCTCCAATAAATCGCTCGTTCTAGGCGCCTATCTGAGGTAAAATTTTGCATCGCCTAGTCACGCCGAAACGAAAGCGGGTAAAAATAGTAGCTTTAAGCTTCGTTTGAAGTTTTAGATTATATAATTGCTGACTTAATGATAGCAGTTATTAATCTTAATCTTAAGGAGAACGGATGAGAAAAATCGTTTCTGGCGCGTTAATCGCCTCTTTATTTGCGGCTTCGGCATTTGCTTTTAGCGTAGAGGGCGAGCCTAACGTAAAATTTGTCGGCTATAAGTTGGCAAATAAAACAGGCGTTGAAGGTACGTTTAAAGAACTAGGCTTTAAAAGCGCGGAAAATGCTAATTTCGCGGATTTTTTAAAGAGCTTTGAATTTAACATTGATCCAAAAAATATAAATACAAAGCTTCCCGACCGCGATAAACGTATCGGCATTATCTTTGACGGCAACGCAATCGCAGCTAAAATCGTATCGGCTAGCGGCGACGATAAGGCCGGCGAAATAGAAGTCGAAGTAAGCGTAAAAGGAAACAGCAAAACCTACAAAACGCAGTATACGGTTGAGGGCGGCACGCTAAAAGCTAAAATCGGCGTCGATCTTTTAGCCGATCTAAAACTAGACGAGACTTTTGCTAAATTTGCAACCGCAGCCAAGGCATTTCACGGAGGCAAAAGCTATCCGGACGTAGAAATCTCGCTGGAAGCTAAAATAAAATAATCCTCAAATTCGGCGCAGATATAGGCGAGACTAAGCCCGTTTGCGCCGAATTTATCCCTATTTAAGCAAATATCTTAAAAACGCGCCAAAATTTAAGGCAAATTCGACGTTTCTATAATGCGGCGCAAAAGTCGGCTGGATTAATTTACGCCGAGCCGTAAAACCGGGCCGCTTAAATAATCGCTACCGAATTTAGCCTCACTAGCCGCCGGGACTACGAGGCCAAACCTGGCTTTGTTTATTTAAGTAGTTTATAAATTTTTGCTTTATTGCCCAGATAAACCTGCTCAAATAAATTTTTATCGTGATTATCCAGCAAAAACATCTGCACGAAGGCCGAATCGTAAGCTTTTTGATCTAAAATCAAAATCCTCTCGTAATCAGCCAAAAATAAGACGTGGATATCCGCGCTTTCGTCCAGCTTTTTATCGTTTTTTACGAGGTTGCCGTCCGCACCTCTAGCTATATGATGATGGGAGTTTATTTTTACCTCTTTGCCGTTATGTAGCAGATACGGACTGTCTATGCCGGGCAACGTCCAGCCGCCGCCTAGGTCTAGCTTGCCGTCAGCTTCTATAGTAAACTGATAGCCGACGTGTACCGTTCTATCCAGCCGCTCCTCGCCCGTAGCGATATTTATGGAGGTAAATTTTAAGATAGCGGGCAGCATGTCTATTATCTCCGGCACGAAGTAATAATAAACGTCTCTCGTTTTTTTAGGGAGCTTGAAATTTTCGTCGTTTAGAGATTTTAAAAATTTATTTATATCTTTTTCGCCGTAGTCTTTTTCCGCTCTTAACAATAATGAACCGGGCTTTTCATCCAGACTTTTTTCGATGTATTCTACGCTTAGTCTTGCCATGTTGGCAGAGGCGGTTTGATTTTCATTTAGCATAAAGGCCGATAAAAAAGCGTATTCGCCTATCTGTCTGCTACCGGGGTCTGAGACGACTTTGACGTCGGCATAATATCTAATCAAATATCCAAAATCCCACCAAGATACCGCATAATCCTCTCTACTAGCCTTATCTTTTAGCTGTACTAAAGGTGCGATAGAACTCTTAAAAAGCGTAGGTGGAACGAGAAATCTATATATAAAATCGACATTAGGCGTCAAGGCTAAGCAAGCTAGCAAAACGGTCATGGCGTTTTTAAGCCATCTTCTGATACCGAAATACTCAAATGT
This sequence comes from uncultured Campylobacter sp., assembly GCA_963518005.1. Taxonomy (GTDB): domain Bacteria; phylum Campylobacterota; class Campylobacteria; order Campylobacterales; family Campylobacteraceae; genus Campylobacter_A. The sequence continues at coordinate 2,216 of CAUQJU010000033.1, read as the reverse complement.
AAAATATATGAAATAAGCAAATCCCAGCGCGGTGACGGGCGTAATATACATAGCAAACCTAACCCCTGCGACAAACGATAAAAACCCTAGTGCCGCCATAGGAAGAGCTAGGATAAAGGAGCGAAATTTAATAACCAGCAAAACAAGACCCGCCATAGAAACTATAAAGGTAATAACGTTTCCGGCCGCATATATCGCAAAGGTGTTAAAAGATATGTTAGCCACCTCGATGACGGTCTTTCTGGTGCTATAAAAATGAAGCGTCTCTAAAGTTCCTCCTACGTTTTTATTTATATAAACATCAAGCACGTATAAAACCGGCTCAAATCCGCCAAAACTCACAAATAAAATCGCTACGAATAAGCCTGCGCCGATAACGGCCTTTTTGCCTAAAGAGGCGGAAGCTTTCGCCATAAAAAAATATAACGCTGCTATAAGAACGACTTTTAGGGCTAAAACGTAATTAACGATCATGTCGCCTTCGCTGCCATAATCAAATCTAATAAGAGCGACCGCCATCAGTATTGCTGCTTTATAGTTTACGTCGTTTCGCCTATCTGCTACTAGCGTATATAATAAAAACGTAACCAAAAGGCTTAAATTTAACGAATACGAGCTAACGTACCACCAAGAATAAAGCGCGGTAAAAACGGCCGGTAAAAATATATCTTTGTTAGAGCGGCTTTTTACGAGTTTGATTAAAGACCAAACCGTTAGCGCGGGCAGGGTTATGTTTAGCATATCGCTATCAAAATATCCGCCCATAGTCCTGATATAGTACCCCGGCGCCGAAACGGCTAGCAAAGACGCCACTACGCCTACGCTTAGCATTTTGTATTCTCTTGATATTAAGATGACGGGCACCGCTAGCAAAGGAGATAAAAATATACTCGAATAAAACGCGATGACGTCTATACTAAAAGGTAAAATTTCGCCGAGCAAAAACGTTAGCGTCGGGATGGAGGCGCCGTATGGACTAAGGTCGCCTTTTTGATGAAATCCAGCTAGCATATCGCGCGCGCCCTCCGCGTTAGCAAACGCGTCGTTAGTAGTTAGCAGCGGCACGCCGTTAAGCCAAAACTCGTCCATGCCAAACGTCCAAACGACCCAATAATACCTGCATAGCACGCCAAATATATAAACCAGCGTCATAACTAAAAAAATATCTCTGCGAGAATACTCGCCGCCAAAAACAGTGTTTTGTTGCATTTACGTCCTTAAATTTACCCGCGCAAAGCAAACTAGCCGCGTTGCCGGGTCATTTTTTATTTAATTCACGTTTATTATAGCAAAAATTACGCCGATTTTAACGCCGATATAAAATTTAACCGCGGATAACGCTTTTTAGGCGGTAAATTTATCTTTGCGATTAGCGCTTTAATATCCGTATTTACGCCGCCGTTTGGTATAATTTGCAAAAAAAAGGAGCAAAGATGACGGTAAAAGAAAATAAAAAAGGCGCAGCAAGCGCATTATTTTTGGCTATTGCGCTATTTTGCGCGGGTTTTGCGGGATATTTTTACTACGCCTTGGGCGGCACGGGCATTTTTACGATGGCCGTTGCCGTGATCTGCGCGGTTTTTTGCGTAAAAAAGATATTTCAAGTTAGTTTTTTGCGTATCGAAGACGATGGATTTTTAGTGCAAAAAGGCGGCAAAAATGCGAAATTTTACTTTAAAGATATCAAGCAAATCAGCATCCGCGAGATAGACGCCAAGCGCAAAATAGACGTTTTAAACGTTAAATTTAAAAAAGGCGGACTAGACCGCGAGCTAGTATACGGCCTCATGCAGCCTACCGGCGATGATGATGCCGTGATATACGACAAATACGAGCTCTCAAAGCACGAGATTTTTAAAATTTTAAAGCAAAAATTTGAAAAACAAAGCCAGGACGCAAATTTATGCCTCTAAAATCGGCAAATTTTTTCGTGACGAGCAAGGCGATTTGCTTTTATTATATTAAATCTTTATTTTAATTTCTACGCAAGATTAATGTTTTTAAAGATTTTGCGATTTTGCTTAATATTTATTTAATATTATTTGGTGCAACATTATACAAGTATTACTAAAATCTAGGGGCAAAATGAGTGGTTTTAAACGTCTATTTATCAAAAAATGCGTTATGGCCTGTATTATTTTCGTATCGTTTGTAGGCTGTGCGGCGGTAACCGGCCATCAAGACGGCATCGCGGCTTATTCTAAAAAATTTGCCGA
>CAUQJU010000032.1:0-9574 GCA_963518005.1 uncultured Campylobacter sp. | reverse complement strand
AAAAACCTTCATATCGACGATCCGAGGTTTCCTTACGCCGATCAAAACAACGCCGATAAGACGGTGCAAAAGGCCGTATATTTGGCTAATAAATTCTCAATCACGGACGAGCTAAAGTTTTTGCTGGGAGCTAGGATGAGCTACTATAAGTACCGCATAACAGGCGGCAACGGTAATAGAAACTTTACGCAAGAAATCACGCCGTATCTAGGCATCACGTACGATATCGGCGAAAATCACACTCTTTATGCTAGCTACACGAGTATCTTTAAACCTCAAACCGTAAAGGATATCAACGGCAAATACTTAGATCCGATCCAAGGCAAAGACTATGAGCTGGGCATAAAGGGCGATTATTTTGACGGAGCGCTTTCGGCTTCTTTTGGCGTATTTAAGGTCGTGCAAGACAAGCTAGGCGCAAAAACCGGACAAAAGATCCCCGGCACCACGACTGACGCATACGAAGCTAAAAAAGGCGTAACGAGTAAGGGCTTTGAAGTGGACGTAAACGGCGAGATAAATCAAAATTTAAGCCTAGGTCTTGGGCTTACTCACTTTAACGCCAAGGATGCCGACGGTAAGAAATTTGATACCGAAAGCTCGCGCACTACGGCAAATCTCTTTGCTAAATACTCTATAGCAGACTTTAGAGCGGGTGCGGGAGTGCAGTATAAAAGTAAAATTTACGTCGGTAGCGGCGCAAACGAAATCACGCAAAAGGCCTACACGCTGGCAAATTTGATGTTTGGCTACAGGATAAGCAAAAATTTCGACATTCAGCTAAATATCGACAACGTGTTTAATAAAAAATACTTCGAGGGCATCGGCAACAACAAGATGGTTTACGGCGATCCGCGAACCTTTAATCTAGGTTTTACGTATAATTTCTAAGGCATTTTGGCACGCCTTTCGGCTTGGGTTGCGCCCGTAGTGATCCAAGATCCGCGAACCTTTAATCTAGGTTTTACGTATAATTTCTAAGGCATTTTGGCACGCCTTTCGGCTTGGGTTGCGCCCGTAGTGATCCAAGCTATAAATTCGGCGCTTTTTGTCGGTATTAAATTTGTAAATTTACAGGTTACGATAGGCGCCGAATTTAGATATAAAACTATGGGTAAATTTGCCTTAATACGCTAAAAATACCCTTTTAACGAGCGATAAATTTGTTACAAATTTGGCTCCGTTTGGTTACTGCCAAGGATTTTAAAGTTTATTTTAAGCGTTATTTTGGCGAGCGTAAGGTAAGATTAAGGCAAAATTTTCTTAAGGCTAAATTTTGAAACGCGCTTTTTTTCAAGCTATCTCGCACATTGCCGTTTTTGCGCTGGTTGCGGCGTTTGCTAGCGGTTGCGCCGCGCAAAAAAAGGCAACCCCCGCACCGCCAAAGCCCGTTACGCAGTCTGAAATAAAAAACATCTGCGACGGCAAAAGCCCAAAAGAGTGTAACGATACGGGCGTGAAATTTGAAAATGCCAAAGACTACGAGCGCGCGAAGCTCTGCTATCAAAAGGCCTGCGAGAGCGGCGAGGGCGTAGCGTGTTCGAATTTAGGTTCTCTTTATCAAAAAATCGATCCTGCTAGCGATCAAATTTTACCTCTTTTTTTAAAGGCCTGCCAAGCGGGCAATAAATACGGCTGCTTTAATGCCGCAAACGTTTACCGCCTGGGGCTTGGCGCGCGTAAAAACGACTTCGTGCGCGCGATAAAACTCTACGAAAAATCCTGCGTGCAGCTAAAACACGCTAAAAGCTGCACGAATCTAGGCAGCATGCATCAGTTTTCTTTGGGCGTAGAGACGGCGAGCAGGGACGTGGCGAGGAAATTTTACGAGATAGGATGCGAGCTGGGCGATGAGGTCGGCTGCAGAAATCTTTCGCTAGTAAATAGCGAGTAAATTTAAACCGCAAGCATACGCCTGCGCGAAATCTTTACTAGCCTTGCAAATTTGGATTTGACTAAGATTTTAATCGAATTTTATTAAACTCGCAAAGTCTTGAAATTTTAAAGATGGGGTTTAACCCTTAATTTAATTGCGAGGAACTTTACGGAATATTTTAACTAAACGGCCCGAGGTTTTAAGGACGATTTGAGCTAAGAATCTATGAAAATCGCTTTTTATTCTCGGGAGGCATCATGCGATTTTAACCGCACGGCGCAAATTTTACGACCGAAATTTGCTTAAGAGCCAAAAATCGTAAAAAATTCGCAAAGTCGTTTTTGTTACTTCAAAAAGGAGTCGGATTAAATTTTGGTCATATAGCGTAATGCTAAATTTAAAATCTCAAATTTGGCTCAAAGCCAAAACCGCCGAATTTGATGTCGAATTTATGCTTGCCACCGCAGCCTAAACGTCGTTTCTTTGCCGGATTCGCTTTCGCATATTACGGATATGGCGTTGTTTTCGCAGGCTCTTTTGACTAAATTTAGCCCGATACCAAAACCGCCTTGGTCTTCGTTAAACCTCGTGTATCGCTCGAAAATTTTATCTTGCTGCTCTTTGCTTAACCCCTCGCCGCTATTTGAGATTTTTAGCTCGCCGTCTTGTAAACTAACCGCGACGTAGCCGCCTTGGTTTGCGTATTTTACGGCGTTGCTTAGTAGGTTATCCACCGCACGTTTTAGCTCATAGCCGTTTGCATTTATGAGAGCGTCTTTTAAATTTAGCCTTAAATCAAGCCCTCGTTTAGCAAAAAACGGAGCAAAAAATTCGAGTCGCTCGTTTAAAATGTCTCTAAAATTTAGCTCCTCTTTTGGTGCGGAGCTTGAGGAGCCAAAGGATAAATACGTGAGGTCCTCATAAGTACGGCTTAGCGTTTTGGCGGCGGTTTGGATGTTGTTTAGGCGCTTTAGATTTCTCTGGCTTAGGCTACTTTTATCTGCCGTTTCGATGCTCATAAGTATGACGCTAAGGGGCGCGTTTATCTCATGAGTAGAGTCTTTTATAAAGCGATTTAGCGCGGCGATCTTGGCGTGTAGCGGCGCTAGCGCGGTCTTTGCTAGATAAAAGGCGATTATCATGATGACGCCTAAAACGATAAGCAAATTTAGCGCCGTACGCAGCCATAGCAAATTTAGCTCGTTCGTGACACTCTTGCCGCTTAGCGCGATCTTTGCCGTGGCTAGCTCGTCCGCGCCGCCTTCGTCCATATTTTGCAAAGCCTCAAATATCGTCACCTTGCCGTCTGATACGACCGTGCTACTCTGGGCGTCGTCAAATTTAGCGCAGCCCGCCTCGCCGTATAAAATTTGACCGCTTTTAGCTACGATACAGGCTTTGACGTCTTTTTCGGCGGTAAAGCTTTTTACTGCGTCAAGCCCGTACATACGCGCTTTCATATAAATACCCATCTTGATCTCTTTTAGATTTTTTACCTCGTTTGAGATGAGGGCTTCTTTTTTCATTTTGTAGTCGTTCGTGAAAAAATACCCCAAAAATAGGGTGCTAGTGATGAGATAAAGCGAGAGGATTTTAGCTATAACGGCGGAGCGCTCAGACATAGATATAGCCGTCGCCGCGCCTATTTATGATCGCGTCCTTGCCTAAAATGCGGCGTAAGTTTTTGACGTAAACTCGCAGGCTCAGCTCGCTTGGCTCTTCGCCGTAGTTCCAAATTTTCTCAAATATCGTCTCTTTGCTCAGCAGCGCGTTTTTATTTTCCAAAAATAGCGCCAAAAGCTCGCTTTCTTTGTTTGAGAGGTTTACGATTTGCCCGTTTTGCCGGAGCGTTTTGGAGCTTGGATAAAATTTATATCCGTCGTTAAGCTCGATAAATTCGTCATTTACGTGAGAAAATTTGCGCTTGATTAAAATTTGAATACGAAGCAAAAGCTCTTTTAGCTCGTACGGCTTTTTTAGGTAGTCGTCGCAGCCACTTTTGTAGCCGATTTCTAGGTCTTGCAGCGCGTTTAGCGAAGTGGTAAAGATCGCAGGCGTGTCGTCGCCAAGCCGCCTAAGTTCGCGCAAAAGGGAGAAACCGTCGCCTTTAGGTAGCTTGACGTCGAGGATGAGGATATCAAAATTTCGCTCGTAGGCGGTATCTAGAGCTGCTTTAGCATCGGCGCGAACGGTCACGTCGTAGCCTTGTTCGCTCAGATACTCGCTGATGAGTTCGCTTAGCGTCTCATCGTCCTCTACGAGCAAAATTTGCGTCATTACATCTTATCCTTTTTCATGTCTTTCATATTGTCTTTCTTTTTACCCATATCGTCTTTCATCTCTTTCATGTCGCCCTTCATTTCATCCTTTTTTATCATCATATCGTCTTTTTTCTCCATCATGGCGTCCTTCTTTTCCATCATGGTATCTTTTTTCTCCATCATATCGCCTTTCATCTCGGCGGCAAAGATAGAACCTGTAACGAACAACGCGCTAAGCGCAACTAAAGCTAACTTTTTCATAGCATCTCCTTTAAGAAAATTTATGATGGAAGTTTAGCCAAGAAACGTGAAACGAGCGTGAATTTATGCCATCAGGCTAAAAACATACGATAAAAGCGGCAGGCTAACGAAGCTAAACGCGACTCCGACGGCTACTGCGGCTACGGCTAGCTGGCTATCAAGTTCTGCTTTCATGATCATCGCGCTTGCTAGCACCATCGGCGGCATGGCGCACTGAAGGATGCCTATCATCCAAATTTGACCGAAATTTACGCCAAAAACTATCGTGACTAATATAAAAATAAAAGGCGCTAGCAGCATCTTGCCCGCGATTACCACTGCGGTTGATTTATAGCAGCTCTTGATACTGCGAAAGCCTAGCCCGATGCCGATGGCAAAAAGAGCGACGGGGACGACGCTTTGCGCAAAAAGCGTAAGCGCGTCAAATAGCACCTTTGGAAGCGGAACGCCGCGAAGCAAAAAGCCCAAAATAAGCGCAACAAACGGCGGGAATTTGATCACTTTCATAACGTTTTGCACGAGCGAAACCTTCGCCGGAGCGCCGAAAGCCAGGATAAAAGGGCCAAAAATGCTAATCGGGATCGAGGTGGCTAGCTGATCGTAAAAGATAACTTCGTTCATCGCGTCCTCGCCGAAAAAACCCTTAATGATAGGCATACCCATAAATACGGTGTTTCCAAACATCCCGAGCAGTACGGCGCTCACGGTCGTGGCTTTGTTAAATTTTAAAAATCTGCACGCCAAGAATATCGCCGCAGCGCCCAGCATCGAACAGGCAAAGCCCGTGGCGATGACGTTGATAAGCGTAGTGTCGATGTTTACGTGGTAAATTTTATCAAAAATCAGCGCCGGAAGCGCGAAGCAAAGCGCGTAGTTTATGAATACGGAGGCGTTTTTTTGCTCAAAGACTTTAAATTTTTTCGCCCCGTAGCCCGAAGCGATAATGATAAAAATAGATAATAATTGCGTAAACATTTGCGTAATCCGAGTTATAAATTTTAAAAATGCGATTATACGGCGGCTAGCATTAAAGAAAAATAAAATTTAGTTGAATTACTTAACATCGCCTTAACGCATTTTTGTATATAATCACACATTTTAAATTAAATAAAGCGAGAAAAATGAAGAAATTTATCAAATTTATCGTTATCGCAGCTATTTTGGCGGGTGTGGGCTATTATTTTTACGATAAGAATAACGTTCCGCAAGGCGATCAGTTTATCACCTCAAAAGCCGTTCGCGGCGAGCTGGTTAAAAGCATTGAAAGCAACGGCGAGATCTATGCTACCGAGCTAATCGACGTGGGTGCGCAGGTAGGCGGTCAGATCAAAAAACTCTACGTAAAGCTCGGCGATGTCGTAAAAGCCGGCGACATGATAGCTGAAATCGACTCCGCGACTCAGCAAAACAACGTAGATACCAAAAAAGCGCAGCTTGGGATTTACGAAGCGAAGTTAAATTCGGCCAAAGTCGCGCTTGAGATTTCAAAGACCAAATTTAAGCGCGAGCAAGAGCTTTTTGCCAAAAACGCAACCTCAAAAGAGGAGTTTGAAAACGCCAAAAATACCCTAGCCGCAAACGAAGCCTCGCTAAAAGAGATCGAAGCGCAAATCGTGCAGGCTAAAATCTCTCTAAACACCGCTCAGATCGACCTTGGCTACACTAAAATCACCGCCCCAAAAGGCGGCGTCGTGGTCTCCGTGCAGGTTGAGGAGGGTCAAACCGTAAACTCAAACCAAACTACGCCCACCATCGTAAATATCGCCGATCTAAGCAAAGTCCAGCTAAAAATGGAGATCGCCGAGGGCGACATCACAAAGATAAAAGTAGGCTCAAAAGTCGAGTACTCGATCCTATCTGAGCCAAACCGTAAATTTCACGCCAGTAGTAGCTCGATCGATCCGGGCCTCACCACGCTAAGCAACGGCAAATACGCCACCACTACAAGCTCCGGCTCGACCGCCTCAAGCTCGAGTAGTTCGGCGATCTACTACTACGCCAAAGCTATCGTAGATAACCCGGACGGCACGCTAAGGATCGGCATGACCACGCAAAATACCATCATCCTAGATAGCGCTAAAGACGCCGTCATAGTGCCCTCGATAGCCGTTAAAAACGAAGATGGCAAAAGCGTAGTCTACGTGCTAAAAAGAGACGAAAACGGACTAGAAACAGCCGAGCGAAGAGAGGTGCAAACGGGACTAATCGATAGCCTAAAAACTCAAATTTTAAGCGGAGTAGAGGAGGGCGAAGAGGTCGTGACGAAGCGAAATTCGGCGGCTGAAATCAGCGAAATGCTCGAAAAAGAAAAAAGAAGAATGAAGTTCTAAGGCTAAGTCTTGAAAAATTTGATAGAACTTAAAAATTTAAGCAAGAAATTTAAACTCGGCGATAACGTATTTGACGCGCTAAAGGACGTAAATTTAACCATAAAAAAGGGCGAGTTTATCGCTATCATCGGTCAAAGCGGCTCGGGTAAATCTACGCTCATGAACATTCTTGGCTGCCTAGATAATCCAAGCGGCGGGCAATATCTGCTAGAAGAGCGCGACATATCTAAATTTGAAGGCGACGAGCTGGCACGTTTACGCAGAGAAAAATTCGGCTTTATCTTTCAGCGCTATAACCTGCTATCTACGCTAACCACGCTGCAAAACGTAGCTTTGCCTAGCGTGTACGCCGGCGTTTCTAAAAAAGATCGCGATAAAAAGGCCGGCGAGCTTTTAGAAGGTCTAGGGCTTGGCGAAAAGCTGCAAAATTTGCCTAGTAAACTTAGCGGCGGGCAGCAGCAGCGAGTCTCGATCGCTAGGGCGCTTATTAACGGCGGCGAGATCATCCTCGCAGACGAGCCGACGGGTGCGCTAGATAGCAAAAGCGGCCTCATGGTGATGGAAATTTTAACGAATTTGCACAAGCAAGGCCACACCATCATCATCGTCACGCACGACCCAAATATCGCCGCATACGCAAACCGCGTCATCGAGATAAAAGACGGTAAAATTTTGAGCGATACGGTAAAAAGCGAGGAAATTTTCGCCTCCGAAAAACCGTCGCCGAAGCAAAAAAATATCTTTAGCTTTTACAAAGATCAGTTTATCGAGAGCTTTAAAATGTCGATAAACGCGATCCTTAGCCACAAACTGCGCTCGGCGCTAACGATGCTTGGCATCATTATCGGCATCACCTCGGTTATCTGCGTCGTGGCGCTTGGGCAGGGCTCGCAGGAGCAGATCCTCTCCGATATCCGCGGTATCGGTACTAATACGATCGATATCCTAAACGGCAAGGGTTTTGGCGATATGCGCTCGGAACGGGTGAGAAATTTGACCGTTAGCGACGCAACTATGCTATCTAAGCAAGACTATCTAGATAGCGTCACGCCAAACGCCTCCGCTAGCGGCACGCTTACCTACGGCAATAAATCAGCCTCGGCTACGATTAAAGGCGGTAGCGAGGAGAGCCTAAACGTCATGGGCTACAAGGTAGAGGCCGGGCGGGTATTTACCGCCCAAGAGGTCGCAGAGTCGGCGTCCGTGATCGTGATAGATCAGCCAACTCAGGAACAGTTTTTTAAAAACGAAGATCCGCTAGGTAAAACGGTGCTTTTTAACAAGCGCCCCTTTAAAATCATCGGCGTAGTAGCTAAAAACGACAATATGTTCGCAGACTCCAGCACCCTGCGCACGTTTTCTACCTATACAGCGGTCATAAATAAACTAACCGGCGATAGGCACCTCTCGTCCATCACGGTTAAGGTAAAAGATAACGTAAACGCGCAAATAGCAGAGCAGAGTTTAACGGAAATTTTAACCGCAAAGCACGGTAAAAAGGACTTTTTCACCAGAAACTCCGACACTATCAAAAAAACGATCGAGGAGACTACGAGGACTATGACGCTGCTGATTTCTTGTATCGCCTTTATCTCGCTGCTAGTGGGCGGTATCGGAGTGATGAATATCATGCTAGTTTCCGTAACCGAGCGAACCAAAGAGATCGGCATCAGGATGGCGATCGGCGCGCGTCAGGGAAATATCCTCGAGCAGTTTTTGATCGAGGCGGTGCTACTGTGCCTGATCGGCGGACTAATCGGCGTCGGAACGGCCTTTGGCATCGGCTATCTAGCAGAAAATTTCGCGCCCGGCGTAAAGATGATATTTTCGCAGACCTCTATCGTGGTAGCGCTCGTCGTTTCTAGCGCGATAGGCGTGATATTTGGCTACATGCCTGCTCGCAGCGCCTCAAAGCTAAATCCGATCGACGCTCTAACAAGGGAATAAAATGAAAAAAATCTCCATAATCCTAGCCGCCTTTTTGCTCGGCGGCTGCGCGGTAACGCAGATAAACGAAAACTACGAGCAAATTTTGCTAAAAGAGGACGCAAGCGCCGATATAAAAATAAACCGCGAGTGGTGGACGGGCTACGGCGAAGCGCGCCTAAACGAGTTAATCAGCCTCGCGCTAAAAAATAATATAGACCTGGCAAAATCGGCCGTCGCGGTAAATAAAGCCCTAGCTCAAGCAGGCGTCTTGCAGGCTGATCTCGTGCCTAGCTTTAACGCAAATTTGGGTGCCCAAACGGGTAAAAATATAAAAACGGGCGGCAGCTGGAGCGAGAGCTATAAAAGCGGCATCTCGCTAAGCTACGAGATCGATCTGTGGCGCAAGCTCGCAAACTCCGCAGACGCCGCCATGTGGGAGGCTAACGCGACCAAATACGACCTGCAGGCCGCCAGACTCGCGCTTATTAACTCCGTCGCGGACGCGTATTTTGAAGCGAAGTATCAAAAAGAGAGCATAAATCTATACGAAAAAACGCTAAAAAACTACGAAGAGCTAGAATCTATCATAAAGGCTAAATTTGAGCTCGGCAAAGAAGAGGAGCTAAGCCTAAAGCAAATAAAAAGCTCGGTAATCTCGGCTAAAAATAGAATTTTAAACGCGAGCAAGAGTCTTGACGCGGCGGAAAAAACGCTAAGAAATCTGCTAAACGTTAGGCCCGAGTTTGAGCTAAATTTAGGCGGGAATTTGAGCGATATCTCGCCTCAGGGCGTAAATTTAAACGTGCCGCTTTACGTTATCGGCGCGCGTCCCGATTTGCAGGCTGCGATCTCGCGTATCAAAGAGGCGCTTTTGGGGGTCAAGGTTAGCGAAAAAAGCTTTTATCCAAGTATCACGG
>CAUQJU010000031.1:0-9788 GCA_963518005.1 uncultured Campylobacter sp. | reverse complement strand
TTACGGCGCAAAAGATGTCGTCTTCAGCCTGCGCGCGCAAGAGGACTTGGCCGAGATTTCGCGCCTAGGCTTTGACGGCTTACCGGTTTGCGTCGCAAAAACGCAGTATAGCTTTAGCTCGGACGCCAAGCTGCTAGGACGACCGAAGGGCTTTAGCTTTGAAGTTAGCGCGCTTGAGATCCGCGGCGGAGCGGGCTTTATCGTGGCGGTTAGTGGATCAACTATGCTGATGCCGGGACTGCCAAAAGTGCCTGCCGCCGAGCAGATGAAAGCGGAGTAAAATGAGCTATGATCCGTCAAATTTGAGCGCAAAATTTGATCGGTCGGCGAATTTTTTTGAAAAACAAAGGCGAATTTGGCGGAGATAACGCCGGGTTCGCCTTTTTAAATTTGACTATTTCGTCCTTTAAATTTGACGGCAAATTTAAAACGCCAAATTTAGCAAACGCCCGCGCTAGCTCGTAAATTTTATAGCAACGCTATTCGTGTGAGATTTTCACCTTACCGTCCATACATCGCCGAATCGAAAAATCAAATTTACTGGCTCAAAGGCGCGTACCGGCCTAGTGCCAAATTTGCGCTATTTTACGGCGTTTTAAATATCTAAATTTAACGCTTGAAATTTACCGTAATTTTTGGCAAAATCTGCATAATTTATTTTAGCGTTTTTATTGATCAAATTTGCCCAGGCAAGCCAAAAATCCTGCGCGAAACAGAGCTAAATTTTAACCTTTTCCCACGGCTCGATTCCGCCCTCGACCTCTTTAAAAATACTCGCGATTTCTATATTTTTTACGCTCAAATTTCGCTCGTAAGCCTTGACGTCGCGCGATTTTAGCTTCTCTTGTAAAAAGGCGAATTCATACTCGATCTGCCCGCGAGAGACGGCTATCTTGGCTATATTTCGCTCGTCAAATTCGCCCACTTTTGCCGCGTCAAATTTATACCCGCGAGCGCACGCCTGTGCGTAAACCCCCGCCAGATACGCATTTATCGCCTCTAGCGCATTTTCGTGCGCGTAAAAGCGGTCAAGCTGCGGGTGATTTTTGTAGCCTTTAGTAAGCCCAGCCAGCACGTTTTTGGCTAGCAGCGCCTCGCGCCAAAGTGCGACTAGTCCCTTTGCGTCGAGATATTTAAAGCTTATCGTCCAAAGCCTCATTTTTGCCTTTCGTTAAATTTAGCCGCCAAAATAGACGCATCTCGCCGCAAATACTCAAATTTGACCGCGTAAATTTACGCCCCCCGACAAAGCCCGTAATTTAAGTTTTATTTTAGCGATTTTGGCTTATAATCGCTTCGTTGCGATTCGAGGCGGCGCTTATTAGCCGCCATTTTCTAAATATCCCACCAAATCCTCGTCAAAATAAAAAATCAAATCATCAATGAAATCCCCTATGTGTTCAGGCATTATACTGATTATATTTTTACCGTTTATTTTCGTTAGCCTCGGCGTGCCGTCGGCGTTAGACTATATTTCTCTAACAATGTAAGTAAAATCCTTACTTTTATCTTTTAAATATTCAAATCCGCTTGTTAAAATAATCTCCATAAAAATATTTCCTCTATACTCTATTAAAATATATCTATCATGAGTTGAATTTTGTGTATACTGTCTTATTGGTTGCATTTGGATTTGTTGATATTGATTGAAATAGGTGATTATATCGTTTTTCTTGGACGCATCCCTAGGAAAAATTTCATCTGAAACAATAATATTTAAACTTGGGTGACAACAATTTGTATAAAAATGCTCAAAAACATTTTTATTGATATATTTATCATAAATTAAAATCCTATCGGCATTAGATAATAAAGCCTTAAAATGCTCCAATGCCTTGTCTCTACTTTCTCCAGCCTTAAAAGTAGCAGTATATACATTTTGTATTTTATCATTTCTAATACACACGGATGGAAAATCAATGTTTGTGGATGACAAAATAATTTTATATCTAGTTTGTAAAGATAGCTGCCTTAGATCTAGATTAGCAAATCCAGACTGTAATAAAAGCATTTTTTCATCATCATCTATTGTAATGCCATTTTCTTCTAAAAATTCTATTTGAACCTTATTGATTAAATGAGTTGGCTTATAGTAATTTAGTATCCCCTCTATTATATCTTTATCAAAGTGTGATCCTCTTTTAAATTTTTCAAATTCCAAAAGTAATTCATTTTCCAAAACCAAGCTATAGCCATTCATCTTATCTCCATTAGCTCAGCTAAACCTACGTCTAAAAATCCTTGTGGAAATGCCCTTTTTTCTCCATTTTTATTAGCAAAATAGCCACTATCACTTATCAATACTTGTTCAAAACCACTATCAATATTGTCTTTATAGTATATTACGACGCAATTAGAATCTAGCTCTTTTTTATAGACTAAATATCTAGTTTTATTTATTAGCGTATCGGAGTGAGTCTCTAAAATCACTTGAATACCATTTTTAACCAAAAATGTAAAAAACTCAACCAGCCTTGAAACGGCCTTTGGGTGAAGATGAATTTCTGGATTTTCTATAACAAATATATCTCCTTTTTTTAAAGAAAGCCCTATTACAAGAATTTTTGTTAAAAAAATCAGTCCAGTGGATACATTAGTTATTTCAAATTCGTATCCGATATCGTCTTGCATAAATTTACTAATCACATGCATTGTGTCTAGTTTATTTGTTATTAACGAAAACTTGATATCCAAAATTCTCTCTATCCAAAAACCAAGATTATACTTCATGGTTTGAATTTCATTGTCTCCGTATAAATTTATAACTTTGTCTTTATTGCCTTCAAAATAACTTGAAACAAATTCTCCATAAAGACCAAATTTGATGTCTTTTTGATAATAATCAATACTTTTTATACTTTCTCTATTTGCGGGTAGATAGTAAAAATTTTCCTCCCACATAAAACTACTCGGGTAAAGTCCAAATTTATCCCTTTCTATACAGTAGAGATTATTGTCAATATATATATTTACTTTATTACTATTTAACTTTTTATTTCTAATATTATTAAAAGCTATGAGATTTTGTATTCTACTATATGCATACTCGTCCACCACCATCCTACCAGATAGCCCACAATGAATAATACTAGCAAGAATTGCTTGCAACACAGACGATTTACCAGATGAATTTTTACCGGTTAAAATAGTAAAAGACAATAAGTCTAAATCGCATTCACTTATGCTTTTATAGTTTTGTATTTTAATATTATTAATCATCCAAAAGCCCTTTTGCTAAATTAAATCTATTTTCTATGTTAGGCCAACCATCTACACCAAGTATAGTTTTTTCCGGTGCGTCTAATTCCTTTTTAAATTCGTCTATTTTTTTTATATCAGGATATCTCTTTTTATTTTCTAAAGAAAGTATAAAAGCAAAACTCAAAGACTCAAAAAGAGCCAGACTAACCTTTCTTCGCTTTTTGCCTTCTTCTTTCGGGCTAAACCTAAATAGATCATCTTTATAGTGTTTGTAAATAAAACTCATGGCTATACCAAAATTTGTGGTCAATTCGTTAAAATTCTCATATTTATATTCTTTATTTATAAAAGACATTACTTTACCCAAAAAAGTATCCAATGTAGTATAGGTAAAATTTAGTTTATTATTAAATAACAAATAAAAGGCTAAAAACCTAAGAGCCAAATATCTATCTTTCATTCTTGATTTATCAGGATCACCAGCTGCTTTTTGAAAATCTTCCGATTTGCATAATTGTTTTATCACTTCAGTAGCAACACCATTATATAGAGCATTTCTCATTTCCTGAGCATTAATCGGTACCCCTCCGCGATTTACTCTATCAAATATATCAAACTTTATCTCGTCTGGCGTTGGAGGGACTATCATATAAATGTCAAACATATAATCTTCTATTTTAGTTTTTTGAAAATCATTTAATTTGTTAAAAGTTTTTTTGTTAATATCATCTAAAATTTTTAAACCCGTTAACTCAAATTTATTATTTAGAAATTCCCTTAAAGAACTTAGCCTTTGCTTGCCATCAACTATTTGCATTTTACCATCATTTGATTGACTAGTATAAATTAAAGGTATAGGAATCCCCATTAAAATTGACTCTATAAGCTCCGATTTACGCTTTTTATACCATACATCTTCTCTTTGAAAGTCAGGATCTATTATAATATTTCCAGAATCTATTTTTCTTTTTAATTCAAAAACACTAAACCTCTGTTTTTCAATTTTAGCTTCTTTTATAGGATAAGTTTTGTTATCTTCATTTTCTTCAAAGCTACTATCTTGCTTATTAAATTCATCTTCTTTCATTTTTAAACCTTTATTTTTTATATTTTATACATTATATCAAACTTTGCATATTTTAAAATGCTTACCGATAACTAATTTGGTTATCCAGTAAAATTAAAATTCTAACTTAAAACTATTTTTTCTTCGCCTTTTTTGCCGCATTTTTCATGGCTTCCAGCTCCTCGGCTAAAAATTTACCCGTATAGCTGCCCGTTTTTGCGTGATTTTTAGCGACCTCTTTTACGCTACCTTCGGCGATGATTTTACCGCCCTTTGCGCCGCCCTCAGGTCCCATATCGACGATGTAGTCGCAGTTTTTGATGACGTCTAGGTTATGCTCGATGACAAAGACCGAGTTGCCAAGATCGACCAGGTGATGCAACACGCGCACGAGCCTATCGACGTCGGCGAAATGCAGCCCCGTAGTCGGCTCGTCGAGGATATAAAGCGTATTTCCCGTGTCCGAGCGGCTGAGCTCTTTTGCGAGCTTTACGCGCTGCGCCTCGCCGCCGCTTAGCGTCACGGCGTTTTGCCCCAGCGTGATGTAGCCTAGGCCCACGTCTTGCAGCGTCGTTAGTTTGCTGGCGATTTTGGGCACGGATTTAAAAAACTCCACCGCCTCGTCGATGCTCATATTTAGCACGTCGGCGATACTTTTGCCTTTGTAGAGGATTTCTAGCGTCTGCGCGTTGTAGCGGGTGCCACCGCACGAGTCGCAGACGACGTTTACGTCTGGCAAAAAGTGCATCTCGATCGTGATCTCGCCCTCGCCTTGGCACTTTTCGCAGCGCCCGCCCTTGACGTTGAAGCTAAACCTGCCGATCTTGTAGCCGCGCAGTTTGGCCTCTTTTGTCTGCGCAAAAAGCCCCCTGATCTCGTCCATCACGCCCGTATAGGTGGCAGGATTACTGCGCGGAGTGCGTCCGATCGGGCTTTGATCGAGGTAGATCACTTTGTCTAGATTTTCAAGCCCGCTCAAATTTACCCCAGCGACCTTTTTTACCTTTTTGGCGCGGTTTAGCTGCTCCTGGGCTTCAGGCAAAAGGGTTTGCAACACGAGCGAGCTTTTACCCGAGCCAGAAACTCCCGTGATACCGACTAAATTTCGCAGAGGAAAGCGTGCACTTAAATTTGAGATGTTGTTGATATTTACGTTTGAGATCTCGAGCCATGCGTCGATTTTTCGGTCTTTTCGGTAGTCGATTTCCTTTTCGCCGTTTATGTAAAGCGCCGTTTGCGTACTTGATCCAAGCAGGCTTTTCACGTCGCCGGCAAAGACTATCTGTCCGCCGAATTTCCCCGCTCCAGGCCCGATATCCACGACATAGTCGGCCTCCTCGATCGTCTTTTTATCGTGTTCGACGACGATAACGGAGTTGCCTTTGGCTTGCAAATTTCGCAGGGTTTTGATGAGCTTTAGCGTATCGCGTTCGTGCAGACCGATACTAGGCTCATCCAGCACGTACATCACGCCGCTAAGGCCCGAGCCGATCTGGCTAGCG
This sequence comes from uncultured Campylobacter sp., assembly GCA_963518005.1. Classification (GTDB taxonomy): domain Bacteria; phylum Campylobacterota; class Campylobacteria; order Campylobacterales; family Campylobacteraceae; genus Campylobacter_A. The sequence goes on along the minus strand of CAUQJU010000031.1, from coordinate 4,019 downwards.
ATCCTGATACGCTGCGCTTCGCCGCCGCTAATCGTGCGCGCGTCGCGTCCCAGCGATAGATAGCCCAGCCCCACGTCGTAGAGGAAAAACAACCTCTCGTTTATCTCCTTAAATATCGGCTTGGCAATCGTCCTGTCGTATTCGCTAAGGTAGCTAAAATTTGACTCGTCCGAGAAAAACGCGGTGCAGTTTTCGATACTCATATCTAAAATTTCGCCGATACCGCGCCCAGCGACCTTGACGGCTAGACTTTGAGGCTTTAGCCTGTGTCCGCCGCAGTCGTCGCAGACCTTCTCGCTCATATATTCGTCGAAGTCCTTGTAGTCTTTTAGTAGCCCGTGAGTGATTTTTAGTGCGCCTTCAAATTTGCGCAGTAGCTTGTTTTTCTTCCAGAAAAACTCGACCTCTTTTACGTTGCCGTAGAGTACGAGACGCTTTTCGTCCTCGCTAAGCTCGCAGTAAGGGCGCTTTACGTCGATACCGTTTTGCTCGCAAAAAGCTAGTAAAAATTTATAATAATAGCTCATATTGTAGCCGTAAAGAAGCTTTATCGCACCGCCTTCGATGCTTTTTTCTTCGTCGATCACTTTGGTGAGATCCAGGCTATATCTGATACCAAGGCCGTCGCACCTCTCGCACGCGCCCTTTGGGGAGTTGAAGCTAAAGCTAAGCGGCTCGAGCGGCGTAAATGAAATTTTACAATCAAAGCACGCCGAGTGCTCGCTGTAGTGGATGAAGCTCTCTTTTAGCCCGAGTTCTTGGGCGTTTGCTATCTCGATCTCGACCTCGCCGTAGCTTTCATTCAGCGCTTTTTCTACGTCTTGGGCTAGGCGCTGTGCGTTATCCGCGTCTATCACGATACGGTCTACGATGAGCTTTATCGTATGTTTTTTGGTTTTAGCTAGTTCGATCTCCTCGTCTAGACGCACCTGCACGCCGTCTATCTGGGCGCGCACGTAGCCTTTGCCGCGTAAATTTTCGATCAGATCCGCCCATGTGCCCTTTTTTTCACGCACGAGCGGAGCGTAGATGACGACTTTAGCGCCCTGGGGCAACTTTTGGATCTCGTTTATGATGTCGCTAGCCGACATTTTAGAGATCGGTTTGCCGCACTTGTGGCAGTGCTGGATGCCGATGCGAGCGTATAGAAGGCGCAGGTAGTCGTAAATTTCCGTTATCGTGCCCACCGTCGAGCGCGGGTTTTTGGACGTGGTTTTTTGATCTATCGCGATGGCGGGCGTGAGACCTTCGATCTTATCGACGTCTGGCTTACCCACGCGATCTAAAAACTGCCTAGCGTAGCTACTAAGGCTCTCCATATACCTGCGCTGCCCCTCTGCATAAAGCGTGTCAAAGGCTAGAGTGCTCTTGCCGCTACCGCTAAGTCCGGTGAAAACTACGAGCTTGTTTTTCGGAATTTCGAGGTTTAAATTTTTTAGGTTGTGCTCGCGCGCGCCCGTGATTTTGATGGTGTCGTTCATTTTTTGCCTAAATTTACTTGGATTTAACGGCGTATATTGTATTATCATCGCTATAAAATTTCTATAAATTTAAGCTACCGAATTTAGCCGATAAGTTTATTTATCATTATGATTAGCGTCGTGCAAATAAGCGCAAGCAGGCATCTTTTTTGGATAGCGCGGTCGATCTTTTGCGCTAAAGCCACGCCAAATCTCACGCTTATAAGCGAGCCGATACCGACCAAAACGCCGACCTCGTACTGCACGAGCCCCTGCGAGGCCAGGCTGATAAAACCCGAAATCGACGAAAATATCACGAAAAACAGTCCCGTGCTGATCGCCTTTTTTATGTCGTAGTTTAAGAAATTTATCAAAACCGGCATGATGATAACCGAGCCTCCGATACCCACGCTAATCGCTACCGTACCGACGAAAAGTCCGACGAAAAAAAGCGGCACGAGAGAGGGATTATGCGCACCTTTTGGCTCAGGATTTTTAAAAAATAGCTTAATAACGTTAAAACTTTGAATGCAAATAAGCGTGAGAAGCAAAAATTTCGACGGAACGCTCGCCACGATAAATCCGCTCGCGCTCGCACCGCAAAAGCCGCCGATACCCAGAACCAAAGCAGGCTTTAAATCGACGGTCTTATTTTTGAGATTTAAAAGCGAGCCGTAAACCGAGCTAAACACCATCTGAAGGACGCTTACGCCGATTGCGTATTTGACGTCAAAGCCCAAAAATACGAGTATCGGTACGGCCGCCGCACCGCCGCCGATGCCCAAAAATCCGGACAAAAAGCCAATAAATAGTCCCAAACAAACGTAACCAAACGACGCAACCGATAAAATTTCCATAATCTCGCCTTAAAGTAAAATCCGATTTTAGCCGTTTTTGGGTAAAATTAATTTTAAAATTTAAAAAAGGAAAATTATTGAAAAGATTGATTTTGATGATTTTTGCGGGGTTAAATTTGGCCTTTGCCGGCGTCACGGCAGGCCAGAGCGAGTTAGAGCTAGAAGCCGCGGTTAAGAGATTTCAAAGACTGCTTGACATGAAAGACGTTAGCGAATTTGCCGTAGTGCCTCATCACGTTTTCGCCGCGCAAACGGGAGTAAATTTGACGCCGTCGGTCACGGTGATTTTCGGCGCTCCTGGCGTACTTGCGCCTTTAATAGAATGCGAACCGCGCATAGCGCTGGAGCTTCCATTTAAGTTTTTATTTCAAAAAATAGAGGGCAAAACGGTCGTGAGCTTTGAGGATATAAAAAGCGTCGCGGCCAGATACGGCGCCTCGCACTGCCCAGCCCTAGACGCGGCGCAAAGGCTAGAGCGCGAGCTTTTTGACGCCGCCGTCAAATGAAAATTAAGCTTAAATTTTATATAATCAACGCTCATTAAAGGATATTTTATGCTACTTTTGAGCCCAGTTTTTTATTACGAAAAGATCCGCGAGAGATTTGCTAACTCCTACCTCGCCGAGGATACGACGCAGACCATAGTCGGCATCGACTGCGAGTATATAAGCAGCGAGCAAACCGATTTTGCGGGGCTTAAGAGCTATTTTAAAGCTCAAAAATCGGGTGCGCCTTTTGCTGGACTGTTTGGGGTGCTAGGCTACGGCGGGATAAAATATTTTGAAAAAATCCCCGAATTTAACGCCTCGCAGTATGATTTCCCCGACTTTTTCTACGCTAACGCACGCGCCTACCTGCACTTTGATAAAAATAGCAAAATTTACAGCTTTTACGGCGATAGCGAACGGTATTACGATTTTTTAGTTAAATTTAGCGCGGAGGACGAAGTAAAAGCCGCCCAGGACCGCGCAAAACGGCAGAGCAAATATAAAATTTTAACCGATTTAGACGGCGAAAAAGAGCATTTTATAAAGATTGCGAAACGCGCCAAAGAGTACCTAAAAAGCGGCGACGTCTTCCAAGTCGTGCTAAGCGAACAGCTAAAACTAGCCTCGGATATGGATAGCCTTGACTTCTACCGAGCCTTATGTGAAGCAAACCCGAGCCCTTATATGTTTCACTTCCCGACCCCGTACGGCGACGTCGCGGGCTCTAGCCCAGAGCTAGTCTGCGAGATCAAAGAGGGCAAAATCTACGTCGCGCCTATCGCCGGCACGCGCGGACGCGGCAGGGACGCGATAGAGGACGCTGCGCTCGAGCGCGAACTGCTAAGCGACGAAAAGGAGCTAGCCGAGCACAAAATGCTCATCGACCTCGCTCGCAACGACATCGGCCGCGTCAGCAAGCCAAAAAGCGTCGCGGTCAAAAACGCCATGCGCATCGTGCGCTACGAGAACGTGATGCATATCGTCTCCGACGTCTACGGCGCAAAATCGGACGATATAGACGCATTTGACGCAGTCGGCAGTATCTTCCCCGCAGGTACGCTCAGCGGTACGCCCAAGATCCGCGCCATGGAGATCATCGCCGAGCTTGAGCCCTATAGGCGCAACGCCTACGGCGGCGGCATCGGATTTTTCCACTTTAACGGCGACGCGCAAATGGCGATTTTAATTAGAAGCGCGATATTTGCGCGCAAATT
>CAUQJU010000030.1:0-9789 GCA_963518005.1 uncultured Campylobacter sp. | reverse complement strand
TATATTAAAATATTGCAAATTTAATACAAAATATCAAAAATTAAATCAAAAAATAAGTTTTTTTTACTATAATCTAGCTTAAAATTCAAATTTATTCGGAAGGACTTATAATTCAAATGAACGTTACGTATAATGACGGCTCGTTTATGCGCGAGGATGCGGTAAACGTATTTGCTAGAGCTATGAAAGACAACCGTCAGGTGCATTTTTTAAATCTTTACAACGGCGTGAAAGTAGAGTGTATGGGCGAGGTAAAGCACACGGAGGATGATACCGTCGTCTGCAAGGTAACGCTAGAGCAAATTTTAGCTATAAAAGAAGAAAAAAACGCCTACGTAGTACGCGATGAATATTTTCCGGAAAATTTAAGAGCCGATATCGTCGGATCTGATCTTACGAATTTAACCGTTACGCTACAAAATTTCACGTATATGCAAAATCTGCACGCAAACCTAAGAAAACACCAGCGCGTTTATCCCGATCGCTATACTAGAGTGATCTTGACGCAAAACGGTATCGAAATAAGCGGCAATCTATACGATATCTCAAGAGGCGGCCTAGGCGTCGTTAGCTTGGATGACGGCGAGTTTAAAGAGGGCGAGTCTATAAATGCTAAATTTGAGCTAAGCATACCCGACGAGGCGGGCGACTCTAATAAAAACATAAGCATAGATACCGATCTAAAACTAGTCGCTGCGTTAAGATATAAAGGTGCGATGAGATATTGTTGCGAGCTAACAGGTAAAGACGGTACTACGGGCGAAGATATAGCGAAATTTACCAAAAGGCGCGTAGTAGAAACTCTCGAAGAGCTCAAAGAACAACTAAAAACTTACCAATAAATTTAACGCAAAATTCAAGGCGAGCCCCGTGCTTGCCTTTTTTAAATTCTACCCGCCTGGCTCTTAAATTTATCCCCGGCTTCACCCGAAATTTAATCAAAAATCAGTAAAATAGCCCAAAATTTACAAGGAAGCACATGAAAACCATCCAAGAAAATTTAAAGCTATTTTACGTCGGCCTCAAAAACAAAGAGCCGTTTTTTTATAAAAACAAAGACCTCACGACGCACGCAGCCATCATCGGAATGACCGGTAGCGGTAAAACCGGCCTTGGCATCAGCATCCTAGAAGAAGCCCGCATCGATAATATCCCGACCTTTATAATCGACCCAAAAGGCGATATGACTAACCTCGCCTTAGCGTTTCCGCAGATGCGCGCGCAGGATTTTGCACCCTACGTCGATGAAAACGAAGCGCAAAATAAAGGCATGAGCGTGGATGAATTTGCCGCTAGCGAAGCCCAGACATGGGCTAAAGGCATCGAAGGTTCGTTTCAAAGTTTAGAGCGCGTGGGACTTTTTAAAGATAGCGCCGATCTAAAAATTTACACCCCAAAGAGCAGTAGCGGCGTCGGCGTAGCGCTGCTCGGGGATTTTGCCCGTCCGAGTTTAGAGGTAGGCAGCGAGGAGTTTAGCGAGTACGTCGGCTCTTTGGCTAGCTCGGTGCTATCGCTCGTTGGTATAGAAAACGACGTAAATTCAAAAGAGCACCTACTCATCTCAAACATTTTTATAGATAAATTTAGCCAGGGCGCGGACGTGAGCCTAGAGGAGCTCATCGGCTTTATCGCGACACCTCCGTTTGCCAAGATCGGCGTGTTTGACGTGGAGAAATTTTATCCAAGCTCCGAGCGCATGAAGCTAGCCGTCAAGATCAATACGCTGCTTGCAAGCCCCGATTTTCGCGCGTGGCTAAGTGGCGAGCGACTCGACATCTCAAAGATGCTTTTTAACGCAAACGGCAAAGCAAAGTGCAATATCTTTACGATCTCGCACCTAAAAGACAGCGAGAGGATGTTTTTCGTGACGCTGCTACTAAACGAGATCATCGCGTGGATGCGCAAGACCGAGGGTACGAGCTCGCTTCGCGCGGTGCTTTATATGGACGAGATTTTCGGATTTTTCCCGCCAAACGGCAACCCGCCTAGCAAAACCCCGATGCTAACTCTACTCAAGCAAGCCCGTGCGCACGGCCTTGGCGTGATACTAAGCACCCAAAACCCGGTCGATCTTGACTACAAAGGCCTTAGCAACATCGGCACGTGGTTTATCGGGCGCTTGCAAACCGCGCAGGATAAAGCGCGCGTGATCGACGGTATGACGGGGCTTGCGGGCTCTGCGATGGACAAAGGCGAGATAGAAAATCTCATCTCAAATTTGCAAAAGCGCAATTTCCTCTTAAAAAACATCCACGAGGACGGGCTGTCCGTCATCTCGACGCGCTGGGCCCTGAGCTATCTCAAAGGCCCGCTTAGCCGCGAGCAGATTTCAAATTTGATGAAAGAGCAAAAGAGCGGGTCAAATTTGAGCGGATCAAGCCCGGCAAAAAGCTCAAATTTTGCCGCCAAACCGGTGCTATCGCCAGAGATCGCTCAAATTTACGCCGCAAGCCCAAATTTGCAGGAGGGCGGCGAGCTGGAGGGGTATCTTTACGGCGAAGCCAAAGTGCGATTTTACGACGCTAAAAAGGGGCTTGACGAGGTTCGCGAGGTAAATTTCACGCTAAGGTTGGATGAAGCTCAAAAAAGCGCCGACTGGAGCGAAGCTAGCGAAAATATGCATTTTACCGCGGTTGCAGAGCCGAATTTCAAGCTCTCATACGCGCCGTTACCGGGCTTTGTCGCTGGAGCTAAAAATTTCAAAGAGCTAACCAAAAATTTCAAAGAATTTATCTATAGAAACTACAAACTTAGGCTCTTTAGCGCGCTAAATTTAAGCTCGGCGCCGGGTGAGAGCAAGGAGGAGTTTTACGTGCGTTTGGCCGATAAATGCAACGAAATTTTAGAGGCGCAAACGGCCAAGCTCACGGCGGAATTTGCCAAACAAAAAGCGCGCCTAGAGGAGAAACTAAACCGCTCGGTAGCAAAGCTAGAAAAAGAGCAGCGAGACTTCAAAAGTAAGGGGATCGAGACCGCGATCTCGGTGGGAGCTAGCATTTTGGGCGCGATTTTCGGCAAGGGGCTGCTAAGTAGCGGCAACATCGGCAAGGTCGCGACCTCCGCGCGCTCGGCAAATAGCGTGCTAAAAGAGCGCAGCGACGTCAAACTAAGCGAGCAAGAAGTCGCCCAGCTAAACGCGCAAATCGAGGAGCTGATGGCGAAATTTGAAGAAGACGCGAGCGCGCTAAAAGCCAAAAACGACGTGCAAAACGTGGAAGTGACGGAAGTGGAGGTTGGTCCAAAGAGTAGCGATATATACGACGAAAAGCTCTATCTTCTTTGGAAATAAATTTAACGGCTCGTCTTTTTGCCCTATACTTCGTTGCCTTTAAATTTGGCTCGGTCATTACCGACGAGGTAACTCCCGTCGCCAAATTTAAAAGCGCCTCGTCTAGAACAAAAATACTGCGCCTTAATTTTTTTTGTACTCAAATTTGTAAATTTCGGCTTCAAATTCTACCCACCGAGACCCGCACCGCAAAAATGCTAAATTTAAACTTGCGACGCTTTGCTCGCAGAGCAAAGCAATGTCGCCACCTCTCACGTGCAGTGGGGTTAGAGAGGGGCTTGGGAGAGGAAGGGGCGACGCTTCGTAAGTAGAATCCCCTTCCTCTCCCGAAGAAAAAGAGAAAAAAGCTAGCTTTTCGCTTTACTAGTGTTTGCGACTACGGATAGAGCTTAATCTAAGCTCTATCATTTTTTAAAAAAGACTAGCTTTAATTAACAACATCTAAATTTAACTAATCCAAATTTAGCATCGTAAAGACGCAGGTCTCGGTGCGTAAAATTTAGAAATATCTACATGCAAAAAATATGATTTTCGCTTCGCTTGTAAAAAATATATAAATTTTACCTTAAGAATTATTTTTCTAAGGCTAAAGTGTGTAAAATAGTCGCAATTTTATAAAAAAGCTTGATAAAAGAGCTAAATTTATACGCAAAATGCGGATTTTGAGAGTAAAATCAGAAAAATTCTTTGAAAGGAAGTTAAATGAAAACTACATCTTTGGCATTAGCCGGGTTGCTTTTCGCGTCTGCGCTGGGCGCAAAGGAGTTCGTATCTATCGGTACGGGAGCGATGACGGGCACGTATTATCCGGTCGGCGGAGCGATATGTCGCCTCGTAAATAAAGATCCGCAAATGAAATGCTCGGTGCAATCAACCGGCGGCTCCGTCTACAACGTAAATAACGTGCTAAAAAAAGAGCTAAATTTCGGTTTCGTCCAAAGCGACGTGGTTTATGATAAATTTAACGGCGTGGGCAAATTTGACGGTAATGGCGATCAAAATCTACGGGCCGTCGTCTCGATCTATCCTGAGCTTCTCGCGTTCGTCGTCTCAAAATCAAGCGGTATCGGCTCGATAAACGACCTCGAGGGCAAAGCGATCAATGTCGGTAATCCGGGCAGCGGTAACGAAATGACTGCGCTTGGCGTGTTTAAGGCATTTGGTTTTGACGAGAAAAAGCTAAAACACCACGGCGTACTAACTGCCGGCGAGTGCCCGCACGCGCTAAAAGATAAGAAAATCGACGGCTACTTCTACATGGTCGGTCACCCTACGGCCAACATCACCGACGCGGCAAACTCGCTGCCTATCGACATCGTGAACATCGAGGGCGAGCAAGTCGATAAGATGCTAGCCGCGATGCCGTATTTTGCCAAAGGCACGATACCAAAAGGCACCTATGAGGGCGTGGATCACGACGTAAACAGCATCGGCGTTAAAGCCGTCCTAGTCACCAATAAGGGCATGAGCGATACTGCGGTGGCTGCGGTCGTAAAGGCTATTTTGGATAACTTTGACGAGTATAAGAGCCTGCACCCCGCACTAGCGGCGGTTACTAAAGAGAGCCTGATAGAGGGGCTTTCTGCGCCTTTGCACCCTGCTGCCGAGGCCGAGTTTAAAAAAGCCGGCATAATAAAATAAACCAGCTAAGCCGTGCGGGTTAAATTTGATCTGCGCGGCTTGTTTTTTAAATTTAACGGCTCGTTTTTAGTTTTTGAGGATTTAAAATTTGACGCTTTGCTAGCTTTTTGACGGTGGCTTTTAAGTCGCTTGTAAGCGTCAAATTTTAGATTTGGCTCATACGCGCGTTTTTGGCTGATTTTGCTTGTTGTTTGCAAAACCCGCATCTTTACGGCGCGAGGTTAAATTTGTAGGTAAATTTAAGGCTTAAGCAAAGCAAGTCGAATTTGAAAAACTAAAGTCCGGTTTACGCGGGCAAAATCGCCAAATTTTATAAAATATTTAAGAGGTTAAGAGCAAATATGGATAAAAATCTAAACGAAACACGAACAAATACCGAGTCGGCGCAGGAAAAGGAGGAGTTCGTCGAGGTAAAGACGCGCGAGATAAACTCGAACTTTTATATATATTTTACGAGCATTATCTGCTTTGCGTGGTCGGTTTTTCAGCTTTATATCGCGTATTTTCCGATGAACACGACGATGTCGCGCTCGGCGCACCTTGCTTTTGCCATCTGTTTGCTGTTTTTGCTTTATCCGCTTAAAATTCACAAAAAAGCCCACTCCAGCCTGCCGTTTTATGACATCGCGCTTTGCGTTGTGGGTACGCTAGCCGCGCTCTATCCGCTTATAGAGTTTTACGCGCTAGCGCAGCGTCCCGGAGACTACACGAGCTTTGATATCGCCGTGTCCTGCGTTGCCGTGGTCGTGCTGTTTGAGGCGGGTCGCAGGATCATCGGCCCGGCACTTCCTATCATCGCAGCGATATTTTTGGCGTATGATTATTTCGGCCAATATATGCCAGACATCATCGCGCACCAGGGCGCTAGCCTAAATAAGCTCGCAGGCCACATGTATCTTACGACCGAGGGCGTTTTTGGCGTGCCGCTTGGCGTTAGCGTGAGTTTTATCTATCTTTTTGTCTTGTTCGGTTCGCTTTTGGAGCGCGCGGGAGCGGGGCAGTATTTTATAAATTTAGCCTTTGCGCTGCTTGGTAAATTTCGCGGCGGACCGGCGAAAGCTTCGGTTATCGCGTCAGGACTAACCGGCATGGTGAGCGGCAGCTCCACGGCAAATGTCGTAACGGTGGGCACGTTTACGATCCCGCTGATGAAAAAGGCGGGCCTAACCAGCACCAAAGCCGGCGCCATCGAGGTGGCTGCTGGTGTAAACGGTCAGCTGATGCCGCCTATCATGGGCGCGGCTGCTTTTATCATCGCCGAGTTTTTGGGGCTTAGCTATACAAACGTCATGATCGCGGCCGTGATTCCGGCGTTCGTGTGCTATATGTCGCTGTTTTTCATCGTGCACCTTGAAAGCTGTAAGCTAGGGCTAAAAGGCATGAAGCAGAGCGCAGGCGTGTCAAAGCTTAAAATTTTCGTGAGCGGTCTGCACTACCTTATCCCGATTTTGGTTTTACTCTACACCTTGTTAATCGCAAACGAATCGCCGATTTCGGCGGCCTTTAACGCTATTTGCGTGCTATTTTTGATTATCCTTTTTCAAGAGCCCGTTAGAAAGATAGCTCACGGCGAGGGCGCCCGCGCAGAGGACTTTATCGTTGGCTTTACGGATATATTTTGGGCGATGGTAACGGCGGCTAAAAGTATGACTACGATCGCGATAGCTACGGGTCTAGCAGGTATCATAGTGGGTTCTATCTCGCTAACCGGTATCGGGCAGGTGCTGTCTGAAGTCGTGGAAAATTTAGCCGGCAACAACATCGTGCTTATCCTCTTTCTCACGGCGGTAATGTCGCTGATACTAGGTATGGGCTTGCCGACCACCGCAAACTATATCGTCGTTAGCTCGCTAGTAGCGCCTGTGATTTTGTTTTTGGCGCACAAAAACGGCTTTCTCATCCCTGCTATCGCGGTGCATCTTTTCGTCTTTTACTTCGGCATCCTAGCCGACGATACGCCGCCTGTTGGCATCGCGGCATACGCTGCGGCCGGTATCGCCAAGGCAAACCCCGTAACCGTGGGTATGCAGGGCTTTTTTTACGACCTACGTACGACGATTTTGCCATTTTCGTTCGTGTTTAATAACAAGCTGCTTTTGATAGAAGGCGTAGATGCCGCAAACCCAAACGACGCCAAAGGCATAGTGTGGATAACAAATCCGCTCGAAATAGCGCTGATTTTCGGTACGGCGCTAGTGGGTATGTTTGCTTTTTCTTCGGCGCTTCAAGGGTATTTTGTTAAACGCGTAAACGTGCTCGAGCGCGCGCTACTTTTGGCTGTTGCACCACTAACCTTGGTGCCTAATATGTGCGCCAAGTACATCCCTTTTATCGCGAACGAATATGTTTCTTACGCGATCGGCGTGTCGCTTTACGCGGCGTTATTCGCATTTGGCTGGATAAGAAATAAAGCGGAAAAGAGAGTCGGCGTAGGCGCTTAAAGCCTGTGCTTTCTTATTATTCTGCGACTGTTGCTATCTCTTAAATTTAGCCTAGTTTCTTGCTTTGCTTTTTCATAAATTTAAGTTGGCGTTGTAGATGAAAGAAAGATGGATTCGGGTTAAATTTAATTGCCGAATTTAACCCGAGTAAGGAAAATCAGAGTCTTTTTGAGCGTTTTAGATCGCCTGCAAATTCGCATCCTAGCTTATCTTTTAGCTCGCAAGCCTTCTGAAAAAGAGCGTAGGCGTCTTTAAATTTTTTCTCCTCTAGCAGATACGATCCCGTAGTCGCGCATGAAAAGCCGTCGCCAAGCTCGCAGCTTTTATTTAGCAGCGTGCGCGCCTTTTCTTTGTCGCTAGATACGTACATACCGCTGGCGCCCGAGCAGGCCTCTTTAGCGCCTAGTTCACAGCCTTTTTCGTATAGTTCAAGCGCTTTTTTAGGATCGGGCAAGATATCTTTGCCTAGCTGATAGAGCGCACCGGCTCTTGCGCAGGCCTGCGCATCGTTTGCGTCGCAAGCAGATACGAATTTGTCGCGAGCTACGGCTAAATTTGAGCTTTCGTAGGCTTTTATGCCGTCCTCGAAATCGCCGCCCAGAGCAAAAACCGCGGCAACTAGCATTAGAAGTTTTTTCATTATCTCCCTTTAAATTAAAAATATTCTATTTTAGCATATTTAAAATTATTTTTTGTTTAGCCGTTTTTCTCTCGACCTAAAATCGGGCATCAAGGCCGCGATGAAGCCATAAAAGCTTTTTTGGTGGTGGGAGTAGATCAGATGGGTAAGCTCGTGAAGCACGACGTATTCGACTAGCTCGGGGGCTTTTTCGATCAAATTTAGGCTTAAGTTTATATAGCCTTTGCGCGAGTTGCAGCTACCCCAGCGCGTAGTCATTTTGCGCACGACGACGCGGTTTATTTTGCGGTTTACGGCTGGAGCGAATTTGGCTATAAAGTGCCCGTAAATGCGCCTCGCAAAAGCTTTTTTATAATTTTCTAGCGCAGCTAAACTCGCAGCGTAAATTTGACGGCGAAATTTACGTCCGTCCGCGCTAGCAAATTTAGCCTCGTTAGGCTGTGCGTTAAATTTAATCGCGCTAAATTCTCCGTCAAATTTAGCGCCGTAAAGGTGCGGGTCTAGCCCCTCTGAGCTCAAATTTAAGCCGTCAAAAACTCCTGAGTCGCTTGTAAAACGTATCAAATTTACGCCCTTTAAATTCGGTTCTAGCACGATACGGTAAACCTCGCCCAGCAACCTAAACTCGTCCTCGCGCGGTAAATTTGCTAGCGTTTTCTCGCGAGCCGATTTTAGCCAGTCGTAGTGTTTTTGCACGAACTCTAGCGCATATTTTTGCGCGGCGTAAAAGGGCAGCGAGACCGAGATTTCGCCTGATTTGGCGACCTTTAGGCGGGTTGTTTTGACGCCTTTTTTAAAATTTAGCGCGACGTCAAATTCGCCGCACTTTACGCTAACGGTTTTTACACGAGGCGTTTTGACTGCCATTTTCTGCTTCTCCAGCGCCAGGTATTTACGAGCCCGCGCAGCCACTCGTCGGCGGTAAATCCGATCCAAACGCCGATGATTCCCATGCCCTGCACTATGCCTAGATAGTACCCCAGCGGCAGGCTCACGCCCCACATAAAAACCGCGCCCGTCATCAGCGGAAATTTAGCATCCCCGCTCGCACGCAGGGCGTTTACGATGACGATGTTAAAGGTTCGTCCCGTCTCAAGCGCGATAGAAAGGGTAAAAAGCGGCAACATGACGGCCTTTAGCTCCTCGGTCAAATTTAACCGCTCCATGATCTCAAATTTACCGAAATACGCCGCCAAAACCACCGCGAGCGTCGCGATAAAGCCGATACGAAGCGCGCGGAAAGTGCGCGAGTAGGCCTCGTCAAATCTCATCGCGCCGACTAAATGCCCCACGATGACCTCGTTTGCCACGCTGATGCTGGCTCCGCAAAGTAGGATTAAAAGCGTGATTTGAAAATAAACGGTTTGTACGTTTAGACTGGCCTCGCCCATGCTCGCTACAAAGCCGAAAGCCACCATGTACTGCGCCATCCAGAGCAAATTTTCGCCCGCACTCGGAAGCCCGACGGATAAAATTTTACGCAAGATCGCAAACGGCAGGCTAAATAGACGATTAAAGAAAATTTTGACTTTGGCGTAGCGGGTCAGGATCAAAAATAGCACGATAACGCCCACTAGTCGTCCCGCGACCGTCGAGACCGCGACGCCGTAGAGACCGTAGTTTGGCAGTCCCAGCCAGCCAAAAAGCGCGATAGCGTTGCCGCAAAGAGTAATGATGTTCATTAAAAGCGAGACTAGCATACCGGCGTGGGCTATGTTGTAGACGCGAAGCACGGCTGCTAGCTCCTTGCAGATTCCTTAAAAAGCTAGCGCTACGGC
>CAUQJU010000029.1:0-9950 GCA_963518005.1 uncultured Campylobacter sp. | reverse complement strand
ACGTAAGACGCCGTGCGAAGATCAGGATGCGGTCTCCAGATGAGCTTTACGCGCTCAGGTAAATTCGTAAGCGCTCTAACGAAAGGTACCGAGTCCATAAGAGGCTTGGTCGTCGCGCTAACGACGATGCCTTGATTTGAGACTTGTTTGCTCTCGTTATACGTCCTCATCTCGTACGAGTATGTCGTCTCTGGGGCTAAATTTGCATCCACGTAGTGGCTGGCAAAGCGGTCTTTTATGTCGGCTACGACCTTCATTTTGCCGTTATTTTCGTTTGGATTTGAGCGGTATAGATAGTAGCCCGCGACGTTTGAAGTCGGAGTCGGCGTCCACTCAAAGCCAACTTCAGTCATATCGCTTATGGTTTTTAGGCTCTGGACGGTCGGTAAATTCGCATTTACTTGCGCGGGACCGCTAGATGATACGCATCCACTCATCACAACGGCTAAAGAGCTCGCTAAGCCCCATAAAATCAATCTTTTCATCTATATTCTCCTTGCTAAATTTGCTAAGTAAAATTTCACTAAAATCATCCCAAATAGGCGCGACAAAGCTCATTTGCCCGCCCGTGCGCGGATGCGTGAAATATAGCCCGTAGGCGTGAAGCATCACTCGGCCGATTTTATCCTTTTCGCTCTTAAAACCGTATAAAGCATCGCCCAAAATATGGCGGTTTAGGCTAGCTAGATGTACTCTTATCTGATGAGTTCTGCCTGTAAAAAGCTTTGCCGCGATCAAATTTACGCCCGCGTTTTTGCTCTGCGCGGAGCCGTCAAATTCGCTAAAAAGCAAATTCGCAAAGGCGCTTTTTGCCGTGCGGCCGCTTGAGACGATCGCCTTTTAGCGGGATTTCGTCCGATAGCTCGCTCGACGATGCAGTTTTGCTTGAGCGGCAGATCTGTTAGAGTTAGATAGATGCGCCCCATGCTTTTGTCGCTTAGCTGGCTTGAAAGCGCGGCGTGAGCGGCGTTATTTTTAGCTACGACGATAGCTCCGCTAGTGCCTTTATCTAGCCTGTGCACGATACCAGCCCTGCTTTGTCCGCTTAAATTTGATAGCAAAAATCCCTTCGTGCCCAGCCAATCCACAAGCGTGGGTTCCTTGACGCTGGGAGCTGGATGGACGACTAAATTTGCCGGTTTATTTAGCACGAGCAAATCCTCGTAAATGATCGGTACTTCAAATTCCGCTTCAAATTTAGCCCTATCAGGCTCGCTTTGCTCAAATTTTATCCTCAAAACGTCGCCTAAATTTAGCTTAACCGATGGCTTAGTTAGCGGCTTGCCGTTCAGGCTAACCGACCCGCTTTTTATCAAATTTAGCGCTTGGTTTCTAGCGACGTTTAGCTCGGTAGCCAAAAAAGCGTCCGCCCTAGCCTGCGCATCATCTAAAATTTTGATCTCTTTTTCCGTCATTTTTAGATTTGTTTCCTTTAAAATGCTATAATCGCTCAAAAAAGGCAAATTTTTGATAAGACTCGATAGGCGAATTTTAACCCATTTTGACTTCGTTCAGCCGTTTTTGATACTTCCTATTATTATTTTATCATACATTTTGGTTTCTGAGGCAAATTCTATCCTAGCCGGCAAGCAGCTTGTATATTTTGGCGTAGGACTAGCGGCGTTTTTATTTTTCTTTTTGCTCCCCATTCGCAAGATCGCCTGGCTCATACCGCTATTTTACTGGATTTGCGTCGTGCTGCTTATTTGCGTCGATCTTTTTGGCGCAAGCAAACTGGGCGCAAAAAGATGGCTTGAGTTTCCTTTTATCCACTTTACGCTTCAGCCCTCAGAGATCATGAAACCGGCGCTTCTTTTGATGCTAGGCTACCTCATAAAACAGCACCCGCCCGGCGAAGAGGGGTATGGGCTTAAAGACTTTGGACGACTTAGCCTTTATATCCTTTTGCCTTTCGTGCTGATTTTAAAAGAACCTGATTTAGGCACCGCTTTGATACTGCTCATCGTGGGCTACGCCGTGCTTTTTATCATCGGGGTAAATAAAAAAATCTGGTTTGCGATATTTGCGGGGGTTTTGCTCGCCGCCCCTTTGATTTACGAAAATTTGCACGATTATCAAAAAAAGCGCATTACGGATTTTTTAAGCGAAGAGTCTAACTACCACGTACGTCAAAGCATCATCGCTATCGGCAGCGGCGGCCTAAAGGGCAAACCAAAAGACGAAGCGACGCAGACGCATTTTAAATTTTTACCCATTTCCACTAGCGATTTTATTTTCGCGTATACGATCGAGCGATACGGATTTTACGGCGGGCTTGCGCTACTTAGCTTTTACGGCGCGCTGATAGCTCATCTGCTCAGCCTAAACTACGGACTAAAGGATGATTATTTCACCCAGACGATGACGTCTGGGATCGGGATACTCTTGTTTATCTACGTTAGCGTAAATATCATGATGACGATAGGATTTGCGCCGGTGGTGGGTATCCCGCTACCGTTTTACAGCTACGGCGGTAGTAGCTTCGTTACTTTTATGTGCCTTTTTGGGATTTTGCAAAATTTGCTAGCTTTTCGCTTTGATCCGCCCTATAGGCTGGTTAAATTTAAAATTTAACCGACGTAATTTATCTTTGCGGCGCGGTATCTTTAGGCACCGCTATTTTTGCGGTTATGGACGAGGTTTTAATAGGGTGCAGTTTATTAGGCAAATTTGACCCGCGAGCGCTTGCTTACTAGGGCATAGCCGCAGCCTTGACGCCCTAGTAAATTTTATTAGCCTCGGTTTTAGTCAAATTTAGCATTTTTATCGCTTGCGGTCTTAGCTGGCGATAACGCCGAATTTCGCTCGCGCTCTTAGTAGATCCTCCTCGCAGTCGATACCGATGCTGTCGCTTTGCACTTTAAGCATGAGGATTTTCTCGCCGTTTGATAGAGCGCGCAGTTGCTCGAGCTTTTCGGTATTTTCTAAGATTGAGGGCGCAAATGAGCAAAATCTTTTTAAATTTGCCGCGCTATAGCCGTAGATGCCTAGATGCGCCTTGTACGCGTCAAATGCGGCGCGGTCAAACGGGATACGCGAGCGCGAGAAATAAAGTGCATAGCCCGCGTCGTCGGTCACGACCTTGACTAGGTTTTTATCGTCCACTAGCTCGCTGCCGACAAATTTAAAGCACGAAAACATAAATGCTCTCTCCGCGTTTTTCTCGCAAAATTCTCTAAATTTGACGATATTTTCAGGCTCGATAAATGGCTCATCGGCCTGCACGTTTATGATGATTTCGCTATCTTTGACGCCGAGTATTCCTGCCGCTTCGTTGATGCGGTCGGTTCCGCTTTGATGTGTACGGCTCGTCATCACGGCTTTAAAGCCGAATTTTTGCGCGATTTGCGCCACGCCCTCGTCGTCTGCGGCGATCACGACCTCGTCAGCCGCGCTCACCCTGCGAGCCGTAGCGACGAACATCGGCACGCCGTTTATTTCTCGTAAAATTTTATTAGGCATTCGCGTCGAGGCGAGCCTTGCAGGGATGATAATCATCGCTTTATCCAAGCTAAAATTTTAGCTTCTATATCGCTTTTTGCGGCGATTTCGTTATGCACGGCGGCTTTTGCAAATAGCGATCTTATCGCGACGGGCACTTCGTCGTTAAACTCCGCCGCCAAGGCCTCAAGACCGCTTTTTTCGTCTTTTAGCGTTTCGTTTTTTAGCGCCTTAAACATGCTTGGAGCAAATTTGACCCAGTGCGCGGTCGACGTTATCACGGACGGGCGCGTTAAAATTGCCGCCGATTTAAAGCAAGTAGCCGTATGCGGATCGACTGCGACGCCTTTTGCCGCCCACTTTTTTATAAATTTCTCGCACTCCTCGTCGCTACAAAAATCAGCGTCAAAGTCCTCTTTTAGCGCGTCTAGCTCGCTGCTTGAAAGCTCGTAAAAACCATCGCTAGCAAGACTATCCATCAGCTCTTTGGTTCGCACGGCGCCGAATTTATCAAAAAGCAGCCTCTCGACGTTTGAAGAAACAAGGATATCCATCGCGGGACTGATCGTCTTAACCAGACTTTTGCCGCGCAGATCGTATCGCCCCAGCGTGAAAAACTCGGTCAGGATGTTGTTTGCGTTTGAGACGATTTTGATTTTGCCGATTTTCGAGCCCATTTTTTTAGCGTAGTATGCGCCTAGGGCGTTGCCGAAGTTACCGCTAGGTACGATGATGTCAAACTCGCCCTTTAGCTCGCCCGTTTTTAGCAGATAGACATGAGCGTAAACGTGATAGATGATCTGAAACAAGATGCGGCCAAAATTTACCGAATTCGCCGCCGAGAGCGAGAGTCCGGCAGCGCTTAGATGCTCTTTAAATTTATCGCTAGCAAGCAGGCTTTTTAGCGCGCGCTGCGCATCGTCGAAGTTGCCCTCGATGCCGATTACTTTGAGGTTTGCAGCATCTGCGTTGATCATTTGTAGGCGCTGCACCTCGCTCGTGCCGTCTTTTGGGTAGAGGCAGACGACTTTGACGCCCGGCGCGTCCGCGAATGTCTCTAGCGTCGCGGGCCCTGTGTCGCCGCTAGTAGCGCACATTATGAGGTATTTTTCGCCTCTTTTTGCTGCTATCTCGCTAAGTAGCGCGCCAAACGGCTGCAGCGCCATATCCTTAAAAGCGCGCGTAGGACCATGATAAAGCTCGTTTACGTAGAGGTTTTCGCCGATTTTTCGCACTTGCACGGGATTTTGCGGATCGTCAAATCTCTCGTACCGCTTCACCGCCCTCTCAAACATCGCCGCATCCGCGTCAAATCCAAATTTCTCTATAATTTTCAGAGCGATTTGCGCGTATGTTAAATTTACCGCCTCCGCAAAAAATTTATCGTCCAGTCGCGGCAACTCTGTCGGTGCGTAAAGCCCACCGTGAGCGGAGCTGGGGCTTAGTAGCGCCCGGCTAAATTCTACACTTTTTAGGCTCTCGCCCACATTCGCTCTAGTTTGAAATAGCTTCATTTACTTTCCTTTTTTATCCATTTTTTGTATTTTTTGCTAGCTTTATCCGCCTTAAAAGCCACAATCTCTGGCAGATCGTAGTCGTGATGTTTCTTTATAAATTTAGCGATTTTTTTAAATTTAACCGCGGTTTTTATGAGTAAGACCCGCTCCTTTTCATCCTTTATCTCGCCGTCCCAAAAATAAACGCTATTTGCCTTAAAAACGCTGACGCAAGCAGCAAATTTGGCTTTTACGAGCTTTTTGGCTAGAGTTTTAGCCGCGGCCTTATCGGCGCAAGAAGTTAGTGTGAATTTCATTAAAGCGTCCCAAAATTTTTAACAGATTATAGAATTTTCTCTTTGATAATTTGTTTAAATTTATCCGCCAGCGTCGTTTTTAGCGCGATGACGGAAAGAGGCAGACCAAATTCATCCATCTTTACGGCGTCTTTTCGCGTGACCAAAAGCGAGGTCGCGCCGTAGCGCTCTAGGATCCCCGCTAGCTCATCGCGCGAAAACGCGTAGTGATCGGGGTAAATTTCGCGCCCGATGCAAAGGTCAAAATAAGGCTCCAGGCGCTGCGGATTTGCGATAGCGGTGACCAAAACCATCTTTGGCGTCGGGTTTAAAATTTCGCTTGTGCGCGTAAAATCCTCGCCTTCTTTTACTACGTAGTCGGCTTTAGCGTAAAATTTGCTCGGGTAGCGATACGCGCCGCTAGGTAGGACGAAATCAAAATAAGGCTTTGAGGAGGGGCGGATTAGGACGTTAAATTTTTTGATGTGAAATTTACCGAAACCGTCATCGAGCAGCACGTACTTTGCGCCTAAATTTAGGGCTTCTTTTATCGCGACATCGCGGTTTTCGCTCACGATGACGTTTGCGTTTTTCACGCTTTTTGCGTACTCCATCGCCTCGTCGCCGCTAACCGTGACGCCCACCAAAATTTCGCCCGAGATCGCGACCTTGACGAGGCCGCTTGAAGCTCTGCCGTAGCCTCGCAAAATAACGCAACCGCCCTCAAATTCGTTTAAGATAGCAATACCAAGCGGCGTCTTTCCGCTGCCGCCTAGAGTTAAATTTCCGATGCTGATAATCGGCAAGCCAAAATCCTCGGCTCGGCTAAATTTAGCCTTTAAAATCACGCCCGCGCAGTAAAGCGCGCTTAATGGCAAAAGCGCTATAGCTAGGCACTTTTGCCATAAATTCGGAGCGTAAAAATACTCCTGCGCAAAGGCGTAAATTTGGCGCTTAAGCACGAGTTCTAGCTATCTCTAGCATAGTCTCGCACACGCGGTGCGCCTCCTCGTCGCTAAGCGCGTTATAAACCGGAAGCGAAAGCACCTGCTGATACGTCCTTAACGCGTTAGGAAAAGAATTTACCTTAAGCGAATATTTACTTTTATAGTAGCTTAAAAGATGCATAGGCTTATAGTGAAGCGCCGTGTGAATGCCGCGCTCTAGCAGCTCTTTGGCAAACCCGTCTCGATTTTTGTCGATTTTGATGATGTACTGGATATATATGTGATCGCGTTTTTTGATCGGAAGCGAGACGTGCGGGCAGTCTGCTAGCGCCTCGTCGTACAGCGCGGCGATAGCGCGGCGACGCTGGATAAATTTATCGTTTTTTTCAAACTGAGCCATCGAGTATGCGGCACAAAGTCCGGTTAGATCGTATTTTACTCCGATATCCACGACGTCGTAGATATAGCCTAGGTTGCCGTCTTTATCTATGCCGCCTTTTACGATGGCGTAGTTGCGTAGCAGCCTAGCGCGCTCTGCGATGGCATCGTCGTTAGTGAGCATAAATCCCGCCGTCGCGATTGGATTAGTCATTTGCGAATGCATATTAAAGCAAGAGACCAGCGAGCGCTTATCAGAGCCGATTTTGACTCCGTTATACGTTAGTCCTATAGATTTTCCCGCATCGCTTAGCACTTTTATTTCGTATTCGTTAGCGATGTCGTATATCTCGTCCATATCGGCAGCCTGCCCGCCTACATGATTTACGAAGATTCCTTTTAGCTTTTTGTGATTGTGGATTTTTAGCGTATTTCTTAGAGACTCGGCGTTCATATTAAAGTCGTCTTCGTTTATATCGACAAATATCGGCTCGGCGTCAAAATGCCTAATCGCCTGCGCGACGCTAGGGGTAGAATTTACCGAGCAGATGATCTTATCGCCGCGCTTTAGATCCATCGAACAAAGCGCCAGATGATGCGCCGCGCTGTTGTTATTCGTCGTTATGGCGTGCTTGACGCCAAAATACTCCTGCAGCTCACTCTCAAATCTTTCCACGATCGCCGAGCCGTGGTCTTTTAGCGCCTCTTTGATGAGATTTATCTCCGTATCGTCGATAGACGGTCTAAAAAACGCTATTTCTTCCATTTTGACCTCCTTATTTTTATTTTTTACCTTTTCTTGTTTTTAATATCGACCGACTTTAGCGCGAGCTTTTATGATTTTACGCTCGTTTAAATCAGCCATTTATATTTTTCCGCTCGCATCAAACGACGCGCCCAAGCCGCCAAACTAGCACTTGCCGCCGCGAGATTAAATCAAACTTGCGACCAAATTTAATCTGCGCGCACTTGCCGCCGCGAGCCGGCATTTTCTCATTTTACGGCGATTTACCGTTTATATAACAAAAAGTCTCAGCTAAATTTACGCGCCAAAACCGGTAAATTTAGCTCAAATTTCACTCGTCCTCTAGGCTAGCAATTGGCGGCAACGAGAGCTTAAATTTATTTGCTCTCATTCTTGAAAACACCGTAGAGACGAGCTTTTGATCAAATTCTCGCGCCAGTTCAGCCTCACTTTTACTCTGCGCCAAACGCAAGGCCTCATCTAGCCGCTCGTAGCTATAGCCTATGTCGGCCTCGTCGCTTTGCCCTTCCCAAAGGTCGGCGGACGGGGCTTTTACGATGATTTTTTCATCTATGCCAAGCTCGCGCGCCAGCTCGTAAATTTCAGTTTTAAACAGCTCGCCGATAGGATTTAGCGCGCACGCCATATCGCCGTAGATCGTGCCGTATCCAAGAAGGCGCTCGCTTTTGTTGCTAGTACCCACGACTAGCGCGTTTACCTTTGCCGAATAGTCGTAAAGCAGGCACATCCTGGCCCTTGCGCTTAGATTTCCCATGCGCAAATTTGACAGCGGCTCGCCGATTTGCGCGGTAAAGCTATCTAAAATCGGCTGAATTTCGATGATTTTATGCGTTATTTTTAGATCTTCGCAAAGCTTTATCGCGTCGCTTAAATTTCGCTCGTTTGAGTGCTTCGTCGGCATCAAAAGCGCATGCGTTTCAAAGCCCGTGCGCGCGCAAAGAGCGGCTACGACGGCGGAGTCTAAACCGCCGCTAACGCCCAGAACAAATCCTTTTGCGCCGCTTTTTTTTTAGGTAGCTCGTCAAAAATTCTACGATTTTCTCGGTGATCTTCGCCCAATCTCTCATCGTCTCCGCCGTCAAATTTAACTTTTTTCTTAATTATACATTTATAATTATAAATTTAACTTTTAAGCTTAAAAAATATACAATTTATTTTAATTAAATTTTACAAAAGGACTAGCTTGAAAATTTTATCAAAACCATGCGGCGATTATCAAACTAATTGCTACGTAATATCCAAAAATGGGCGTGAAATCATCATTGATGCGGGACAAAATTCGTTTAATTACGTTTGCGAAATTTCACACGCTCCACTCACGATACTAAACACGCACGGACACTTTGACCATATTTTTGACTGCGCCCGCTTAAAAAATTTTTTTAATATTTCTGCGCACATTCATAATAACGACGCCTTTATGCTAAAAGACGACGTTTGGGGCGCAGGATACGAGACGACCGACGAGGCGATCTGCGTAGGCGGAGCGAAATTTGAGGACGTAAAATTTAACATAGAAGACTTTGAGATCGAGTTTATGCATTTTCCGGGACATACGCCCGGATGCTGTATGGTGCGCGTGGACGACGTTATTTTTAGCGGAGATTTTTTATTTAGAGGCTCGATCGGGCGTTATGATTTTTTGTTTTCAAACGCTGAAGATATGCGCCAAAGCCTACTAAAATGCAAAAATTTGCAAGGCGATTTTGTACTGTATCCAGGTCACGGCGAAAAAACGACGCTAAAAGCCGAGCAGGCAAATTTGGACTTTTGGTTAAAGCGGCTAGACGGACGGTTTTAGATTTTTATCAAAATGTTCACTGCGCTAAGGCGGCTTTTGCGACTCGGTTAAATTTAGCCATTAAATCGCGACGGCTAGGTTAAATCAACCAAAATGCGCTAAGAGTAAAATTTGGCGACGCGGCAAAAGGGCTTAAATTTATAAAATACAACTTGGCGCCATCACTTAAGCTTAGTTTTAGATTCTTGCCCTCGTCCGACTTGTACGTATTAAATTTGACGCTTTAATTTAGCACGGACAGGGTGCGAAATATCCAAGCGTCTGGGTAAATTTACCATGCTTTACGACCAAAATTTAATGCCTCATCTCAAAAAATATCCGATAAAATCATAAAAATTTCGCCGTCAAGAAATAAAACTCAAAGACGGTGCTTTTAAAACGGTCTAGGCGGCTTTTGCGTCGCCCGTGCAGATCTGCTCATAGCTAAAATTTGCGCCTTTTGGCTTATGTAGTCCGCGCAAGCGCTAACCGCCTGCCCACAAGCTAAAGGTTTTGCCAAGCATTTTCGCTCGTTGCGGTTTAAATTTTTGATTAAATTTGATTCGGGCAAATTTGATGATTTTGCATTTTGCTCGCCGAGACCCGCACCCCAAAATACTAAATTTCAGTTTGGTTAAATTTGGCATTTTAATTAGAGTTTTTGCGCAATTTAATCCTTCTTGTTAAGAGGGAAGGGGCTTGAATTATGCTCTGCTTGCAGTTGTGAGGCAAAGCTGAAGCAAAAGAGCTCCCTTTTATATCCGACTTGTCTTTTTCTTGGGTGGCGGAAGGGGTTTCTACTTACGAAGCGTAGCCCCCTCCCCCCCCCCACCCCCCCCCACCCCC
>CAUQJU010000028.1:0-10107 GCA_963518005.1 uncultured Campylobacter sp. | reverse complement strand
CCTCTGATCCACTCGACTACCGCGTCGCCGATAACCGGGATGCCGCCGAATAAATTCGTAATAACCATCGCCGCCCAGTAGCTCATCTGTCCCCAAGGTAGCATATATCCGCTAAACGCCTCGGCGGAGAACAAAATGAAAAGCAGCATGCCGCTAATCCAAATCATCTCGCGGCCTTTTTTATAAGAGCCGTAGTAAATCGCCGTAAAGGTGTGGATGTAGATTATGAGAAATACGACCGAAGCCGCAACTGCGTGGATATGGCGCCATAGCCAGCCGTACTCGACCTCTTTCATTATAGTCAAATTTACGCTGTCAAAGGCTAAATTTATATCCGGTTTATAGTACATAACTAGCATAAATCCGGTAAAAATAAGCAACGCAAAAAGCGTCGTGAGTATAACGCCCATCGCCCAGAGGAAATTTATATTTTTCGGTATCCAGTATTCGCTGACGAGGACTTTCATTAGCTTGTTTAGGGCGATCCTTTGATCCAGCCAGTCTAAAACGCCCGTTGATTTTCTGATGTGCATTTTCCCCTCCTTACGCTTGAGCCGTTAGTTTTTCGTATTCGGGGCTGGTCTCGCCCAAAACGAGTTTCGTACCGTCTATCTTAAACGGCGGTATGTCTAGCGGGCGCGGAGGAGGGCCGAAGGTATTTACGCCGTCTGCGTTAAATTCGCCTCCGTGACAGGCGCAAACGAAAAGTTGCTTGCCCGGTTTCCACTCCGGGATGCAGCCAAGATGCGTGCAAAGCCCGATCGCCACCATATATCTAGCGCCGTCTACCACGACGTCGCGCTTGTCGTTAGGCGCCATCGAAGCGTCTTTTTTTAGGATAAATATCGGCTTTTTACGCCACTCTATTTGGCGCATCTCGCCCTCTTTCATCGGGCTGAGATCTACGGTCGTAAATCCCGCCGCCTTAACGCTAGGAAGCGGATCCCAGGTCTTTTTGACGGCTACGAGGGTCGCCGCGCCGCCTACTGCGGCTACCGCCCCGAACGCCAAACCGATAAAATCTCGTCTTTCTTGTTTTACGGACATTACCTTCCTTTCAGCAGTTTTTTAAAAAATACTCGCCATTATACTCTTATGAAAATTAAAATTTTATTTTTCCTGCAAATAGTTTAGATATTTAAATTATTTTTTAAAAAATCATTTACTATTTTGCCTTTTTGAGGCTTTTGTGGATAAAATTTGGGAGTAACCTGGCTTGGGCGATTAAATTTGACGCTTCGCGGGTCAGCTAAATTTAAATTTAGTTTTATTCTGCTTGATTTACCCGCGCCGCAAAATTTAACTCCGAGCGGCTTTAAATTTGCGCCGTCAAATTTGCTGTTTTTAGCGGGCAATGTTTTGTTAAATTTGATTTAAAAGGAGAATATATGCGTATCGCTTCGATCGATCACATCGTTTTAACGGTGGCAAATTTGCAACGGACGCTTGATTTTTACGTGCGAGTACTGGGTATGCGCGAGGTTGATTTCGCAAACGGACGCAAGGCTCTGGCCTTCGGCTCGCAAAAGATAAATTTGCACGTAAAAGGCGAGGAAATTTTGCCAAACGCCCTAAACGCAAACGTCGGAACGGGCGATATCTGCTTGCTTACGGATACGCCGCTTGAGTCGGTTTTAGGGGAGCTAGAGGCTGCAGGTATCGCCGTAGAGCAGGGGATGGTGCCGCGAACGGGCGCGCTTGGAGCGATAAGCTCAATCTACGTGCGCGACCCGGACGGAAATTTGATAGAGATTAGCAGATACGATTAAATTTGACGGGTTCGTAAAATTAAAACGCAAAAAAGGCGAAGCGTTAAATTTAGCCCCAAATTTAACGCTCATCCTTATTAAATAGCATTTTATCGCGGCTTATCGCGGCTCCTTAGCGTTCATCTTTATATAGATGTGCAAAATATCTATCGCCGCTGGCGTGATACCGCTAATCTCGCTGGCGGCAAAAAGCGTAGGCGGATTAAAGGTTTCTAGTTTCTCGACTACTTCGTTGCTTAGCCCGCTGATACCGCGGAAGCTAAAACCCTCCGGGATACGCACTTGCAGCATATCTTTCATGCGCTCTATTTGGCTTTTTTGCTCGGCGATGTAGTGCTGATACTTCGCCTCGACTAAAATTTGCTCTAAGCTTGCCTCGTCCATGCCGGCGAAAATTTCGTCTAAATTTTGCAGCTTTTCTCGCGTGAAGCTCTTGCGCGCTACGATTTTTTGCAGGCTTACGTTTTGGCTGATTATATCCTCGCCCAGGCTTTCTAAAAGGGCTAAATTTTGCTTTGATGGCGTGATTACGGTCTGGTTTAGATACGCTAGCCCGCGCGCTAAATTTTGGCGGATTTTCTCGACTCTCTCGTACGTTTTGGCGTCTATGAGCCCAAGCTCTCGTCCGTAGCCGCTAAGGCGCAGCACGGCGTTGTCCTCGCGCAGCAGTAGTCTATACTCGGCGCGCGAGGTAAACATGCGGTAGGGTTCTTTCGTGCCTTTGGTGACTAGATCATCGATCAAAACGCCGATATACGCTTCGTCGCGGCGCAGCGCGAGCGGTTCTTTGTCCTCAAGCGCGAGAGCGGCGTTTATGCCCGCCATCAATCCCTGCGCGGCGGCCTCTTCGTAGCCCGTGGTGCCGTTTATCTGGCCTGCGAAATAAAGCCCGCCGACGAGCTTGGTTTCTAGGCTGTGTTTTAGCTGCGTAGGCGGCGCGTAGTCGTACTCGATCGCATAGCCGTGGCGCACGATGCGCGCGTTTTCAAAGCCCTTGACCGAGCGCAGCATCGCTACTTGCACGTCGTAAGGCAGGCTCGTAGAAAAGCCGTTGATATAGTACTCCGTCGCGCTAGCCGTCTGCGGCTCGATAAAAAGATGATGCCTGTCGCGGTCGCCGAATCTATTTATCTTATCCTCGATACTCGGGCAGTAGCGAGGGCCTACGCCTTCTATCTGTCCCGTAAAAAGCGGCGCTTTGTCGAAATTCGAGCGGATAATCTCGTGCGTAGTCTCGTTCGTATAGGCGATGTAGCAGGGCAGCTGCGTAGGCGCGAAGTCCTGAGTGCGGAAGCTAAACGGGACGGGATTTGCGTCGCCGTCTTGGATTTCAAGCGCGCTAAAATCGATGCTTTTAGCGTCCACGCGCGGGCATGTTCCCGTTTTTAGCCGTCCTAGCGTAAAGCCGTGGTCTCTTAGGCTTTGGCTTAAATTTACCGAGCTAAATTCGCCCACGCGGCCGGCTTGCAGCTTATTAAATCCGACGTGAATTAGCCCGTTTAAAAAAGTACCCGTCGTGATGATGAGTTTGCTAGTTTTATACTCGTTTTCTAGGTGGGTTTTTACGCCCGATATTTGACCGTTTTGCGTTAAAATTTGCGTCGCGATTTCTTGCGTGACGTCGAGATTTGGCGTATTTAGCAGTAAATTTCGCATATAGACGCGGTATCTATCCATGTCGATTTGAGCGCGGCTGCCGCGAACGGCGGGGCCTTTGCTCTCGTTTAGCACGCGAAACTGTATACCCACGGCGTCGGTCGTTAGCCCCATTTGTCCGCCCAGCGCGTCGAGTTCTTTTACCAGATGGCCTTTGGCTAGGCCGCCGACTGCTGGATTACAGCTAGTCGCGCCGATTTGTTCGGCTAGGATGGTGATTAGCAGTGTTTTTTTGCCCATTCTTGCGGGCGCAAGGCTAGCTTCGATACCCGCGTGACCGCCTCCGACGACGATGATGTCATATTCTTGCATTAAATTTACCTTTAAATTTTTGGCGGATTTTATCTAAAAACAGATAAAAATCACGCAAATTTACCTATTAAATAGCGAATTTATCTTAGGCCGCGCGTTTTGGGGCGGCTTGAGCGAATGCAAATTTAACCAATTCGGACCGCGAACCTAAGAGGCGTAAATTTAGTATTAGTTATTACGAGTTTAAATTCGTAAGAGCCAAACTTTTAAAATTTATACTTAAATTTTTGCTTAAGCTTTTTAAAATATTTTAGGACTAAAATGCTCTCTTTTAGTATCTGATAGTTCAGACGTAATATTTTTATATTCGCATAAGTTTAAAAGAAAGCCTATATTACCGTAAATTTAAAAATAAACTTAAAAATAAATAATTCATAAAAATTAATCTAAAAAATACAAAATTCGTCAGACAGATGACGGAAATAAATTTTTAAAAGTAATAAAATTGCTTCAAGATTTAAGAGTAATCAAGAATCAAAAAACAAGTAGAAGGGAGAATTTATGAAACGACATAAATTTGTGATCGCCGATTACAAACGTTGTATCGGTTGCGCTACTTGCATGGCGGCATGTTTCCGTAGCGCCTATGAGCGCGGCAAGCTCTCAAAGGCTAGGCTAACTGTACTCCGTCAAGCAAAGGGCGTCATGCCGACGCAGTGTCGTCAGTGCGATGACGGTCCTTGCGCGAACGTGTGCCCTACCGGGGCGCTAAGGTTTGACGACAACTATATCGAGCTTCACGAAGAGATTTGTATAGGCTGCAAACTCTGCACTATCGCTTGCCCTTACGGCGCGATAAGCTCGAGCGCCGAGCTCATGCCGTCGGTTAACTACGCGGTAGAGCCCAAATACTACCTCGAAATCGAAAGTCAGGCGGGCGCGAAAAACACCGCGATAAAGTGCGATATGTGCTTCGGACGCGAAAACGGCCCTGCGTGCGTCGAGGTTTGCCCGACCAGCGCTATCATCATGGTCGATCCTTTGCACAGCCATCACAAGCTCGGCAACAAGATCGAGCAAGAGGCAGCTCAGGCTTTCGTCGATAAAATTTTACGCGGAAGCGGAAATTTAAAAGAGCCTCACGTTTTAGCCGATATCGGCGCTCAAGACGTGGACGGCGAGGGCGACGTCATCGTCATCAAGGAGCTTGACAAAACTCCTAGCGAGCAGGCAAGAGAGCAAGCGGCGTCAAATTCGCGCGCTATGAAAGACGAAAATAGCGGCGCAAAAGGGGGTGCAAGATGGTAGGCGTGTATCTGCTTTTCTTAGTTAGCGCCGCCGTTAGCATCCTGCTCTACGGCGCTCAAAAATCAGCCGTAAAAATCGGCTTTGGACTAAGCGCAATCAGCTGTTTTTACGCGCTTTGCTACTTTGTGGCGCATATGGGGACGATACAGGGCTTTGCTCTTGGCGGAGACTTTTTATACGCGCCGAAATTCGAGCTAACTCCGCTTGGAAATTTCTTTAGCTTCGTAGTCGTTTTTATCGGCTTTGCCAGCAGCGTCTACGGTATGAGCTATGCGGAGGAATACATAAAAAAAGCAAGCGTAGGCGTTTTTGCCTGTTTGTTTAACCTTTTCATCCTTTCGATGCTTCTAGTCATCAGCGCAAATAACGTATTTTGCTTCATCGTTTTGTGGGAGCTTATGACGCTTATCTCGTCTTTCCTCATCCTCGTAAACGACGGCAAAGGCACGCTAAAAGCGGTGATGGTGTATCTTGGCATAGCTCAAGTCGGCGCGTTTTGTATCACTTGCGGACTGCTAATAATGGCTCACTACGCCGGCAGCGCCGAGTTTAGCAAATTTGCCCACCTAAATATGCCGACTGCGGCTAGCGTCGTCGTGTTTATACTATTTTTGGTCGGTTTTGGCAGCAAGGCGGGTATGTGGCCGTTTCATGTATGGCTACCGATGGCTCACCCGGCCGCTCCTTCAAACGTCTCTGCTTTAATGAGCGGCGTAATGATAAAGGTTGCGCTATTTACTCTAGTTAAATTTACGCTTTTCTTGCCTTTAAGCATTTACTTCGGCTTGACGGTTTTGATTTTGGGTGCCGCTAGCTCGCTCTTTGGCGTTCTTTACGCTCTTTGTCAGCACGACTACAAAGCGCTTCTTGCCTATCACTCTGTCGAAAACATCGGTATCATCTTGCTTGGTCTTGGCACCGGTTTATACGGTCTAGCCGCCGGAAATATGACGCTTGCCGCGATCGGATTTTTAGCCGGATGCTACCACGTGGTTAACCACGCGATATTTAAAGGACTTTTGTTTCTTTGCGCGGGTTCGGTTTTGCACGCTACGCACACTCGCGATATGGACGTGCTAGGCGGCCTAGCTAAAAAGATGCCTTGGACGTCTGTTGGCATGTTTATCGGCATCATGGGTATCGCTGCGCTTCCTCCTGTTAACGGCTTCGTATCCGAGTGGTTTACCTATCAAGGTATGCTTCAAGGCGCGCTAGAGCAGGGCATCTTTACAAGATACGCTTTTACGCTTTCAGTCGTCGCGTTAGCGCTTACGGGCGTGTTAGTCGGCATGCACCTTAAGCTTTATGCCGTAATCTTTGCGGGAACTCCAAGAGATCAGAAAATTTGGGAAAACGCAAAAGAAAGCCCGATCTTTATGGTGCTTGGCATGATCGTGCTAATGATCGGCTGTATAGGCTTTGGTATCGGAGCTAACGTGGTCGTCGGCTACATCCAAACGGCCGTAAATTCCATAGGCGGCGCAGGCGGTTACGTAGCTAGCCGCGGTATAAATTTAACCTCAAATTTAGGCAGCGTCGTTTCAACTCCGCTTATAGCCATCATCTTGTGTTCTACTATGGTTTTGCCTTTTGCGATTTTAGCCGTGATGAAAGCAAACCGCGAGAAACCTCGCGAGACCGATCCTTGGGCTTGCGGATTTAAATACAGCTCTCGCATGCAAATGACGGGCGGTCCTTTCACGGGCGATCTAAGACGCATAATGAACTGGCTGTTTAAAGGCGAGAGAAAAGTCGTGACTAAAGGCTATTTTAACCCGGTCGAGTATCACAACCATCCAAAAGATATCTGGTGGGGGCTATTTTACGAGCCGGTGATTAAATTTACCGAAAAGGTCGCCGATAAAATAGGCATAATGCAAAGCGGCTACACCAACGTTTACGCGCTATATATCCTCATATATCTTTGCGCGATACTAGCGGTTAGCTACTTTTTGATATAGGGGGCGTGAGATGGAAATTTTACAGACTATACTTTTGATGATATTTCAAGTAGTCGTCATCGTCTTGGTTGCGCCCTTGTTTGACGGTATGGCTAGAAAACTAAGAGCCAAACTGCAATCAAAACAAGGTAGCGATTTTTTCCAGACGTATCGCGACATCATAAAGCTTTTTAGACGCGGTAGAACCGTGCCTGCATGCTCTCACTGGGTATTTAGGCAGGCTCCGTTTTTCTTGTTTGCTACTTCGGCGGCGATACTAGCGGCTATTCCTATCACTTATAGTAAAAGCACGATTTTTGGAGCGTATTCGGACATATTCGTGATTCTTTACCTAGGTGCGCTACTTCGCTTTGTTTTCGGCGCTGCTTCTATGGATAGCGGCAACCCGTTTGCGGCAACGGGCGGCGGTAGAGAGCAGATGCTAGCCGTCTACGTCGAGCCTGTGATGATAATGTGCCTAATCGTAGTTATGCTTGCGGCCGGAACGTCAAATTTAGTAGAAATCCAATCAATGGTAAAAAGCGGTCAAATCGGATATCAGATCCCAAGCTTTGCGGTCGCTTCGATAGCGTTTTTGTGGTGCATATACGTTGAAACTGGCAGAAAGCCTTTTGACCTAGCAGAGGCCGAGCAAGAGTTGCAAGAAGGCTTGCTAGGCGAATACGCAGGCTCTGATTTAGGCCTAGTTCAAGCTTCGCTTATCTTAAAACAATTTGCGATGATCGGACTTTTCCTTTCGATTTTCGAGCCGTGGAATTTTAGCAATCCGTTTTTAGCCGTGATAATCTTCGTCTTAAAAACGGGAGTGTTTTACGTAGCGGCCGTGTTTATAGATAACTTCGGACCTAGATTCCAGATGACTTCGAGCTTACGTAAAAACGCTCTAGCTGCTCTAGCTATATCTTTTGCGGCTTTGACGCTTTACGTCGTGGGGGTGTGAGATGAATATTTTAGATACTTTGGCTATCTGTATGATGGTAACGTCTTTGGCGGTTTTTGGGCTAAGAAGCCTAAAGCTATCCGTCATAGTTTACGGAGTCCAGACGCTACTATTAGTCGGGATATTTTTTACTTTGTCGTCTAAATTTAACGCCGAGCAACTATCTACGTGGGCGGTCGTGGCGTTTTTTACGAAGGTTTTATTCGTGCCTGCGATCTTGCTTTGGCTTATTAAAAATCTTTGCGTCGTGCACGAAGACGAGCCTGTAGGCGGCTTTTTCGTGAGTCCCGTTATAGCGATGGGTTTTAGCTTGGCTTTAGCGATGAGTATTAATCCGATATTTTTGGAGTTTTCGCTTATTAAAGAAAAGATAATGCTACTAGCCGCGGTTTGCGTATTTATGATGGGGGTTTTTGGCTTTATGCTTAGAAACTCGTTTATCAAGCAAATTTTAGCTTATTGCCTTTTTGAAAACGGCATACATCTAAGCCTAGCGCTCATGGCTTACAACTCAAACGAGCTTGTCGAGCTTGGAATTTTAACCGACGCGATTTTTGCGGTTATCATTATGAGCGTTTTAGCGATTAGATTTTATAAAGCATACGGCAGCCTTGATACGTCTAAGGCTACGAATTTAAGGGGATAGAGATGGATAGTTTAACTTTGATATTAATTTTACCGCTTCTTGGAGCGATACTGCTATTTTTCTCTCCGAAAAATTACGCTTTTTTGAGTTTGCTTCACGTAGCAGTTAGCGCGGTTACGTCTTTAGCCTTGCTATTTAACGTAAGCAAGGTTTTAACGGGCGGTACGTTTTACGCGCACGATAAATTTTTGTTTTTAGACAGCCTTGGCTGCGTATTTTTGATACTTATCGCTGTTACCGGCCTACTCGTAAATTTATACGCGACCCACTATATGAGATGGGAGCTTGAAGAGGGACATATAAATTTAAGCGCGCTTAAGAAATACTACGCGCTTAGCCACGTGTTTATCTTTACGATGAGCTTAAGCGTTATCTGTAACAACGTCGCGTTTATGTGGGCCGCGATCGAGGCTACTACGCTTTCATCGGTATTTCTAGTCGCGATCCTAAAAGATCAAAAATCAACCGAGAGCGGCTATAAATACATAGTCCTTTGCTCTATCGGCCTAGCGTTCGCGCTTTATGCGACCGTGCTTCTTTACTCTGCGACCTTTGCGGAGATAAAAGACGGCGAAGCTGCGATGCTGTGGACCGGCATAATGGCAAACGCTAAAAATTTAAGCCCCGACGTCGCTAAGCTAATCTTCGTCTTTGCGCTTATCGGATTTGGCACCAAAGCCGGCCTTGCTCCTACGCACACCTGGCTTCCCGACGTTCACGCCCAAGGCCCGGCGCCGATTTCGGCTCTACTTTCAGGCGTTTTGCTAAAGTGCGCGATGTTAGCTTTATTTAGATACTACGCTATCGCGGCTCAAGCTACGGGTATGGAGTTCGTTCAAAGCGTGATGATAGTTTCGGGTCTTATTACGCTATTTGTGGGCGGAATTTTCCTAATCAGGCAACACGACGTAAAAAGGATGTTTGCCTACCACTCTATCGTGCATATGGGCGTTATAGCTTTTGCTTTGGGAGTCGGCGGATTTTTCGGGCTATTTGCGGCTATTTTCCACTGCTTGGCTCACAGCTTTACCAAGGCTCTTGCATTTTGCTCAACGGGTAATATCGCTAGAATTTACGGACACAAAGATATGAGTAAAATGGGCGGTATGATAAAAATAGCTCCCGTAACTACGATGATGTTTGGCGCAGCGGTTTGCTCGCTGGTAGGCGTGCCCGCGTTTGCGATATTCGTTAGCGAATTTAACGTCTTCGTCGGCGCCGTAAATAGCGGTCAATACTTTAGCGTCGCTTTATTTGCGATAGCTCTTGCCATCATCTTTATTGCGGACTTCTCGCACTTTAACTTAGCAAGCTTTGGCGAACCTAAAGGCGCGGTCGTTCATAATAAAGAGATGAGTATATTAGAAAATTTACCGCTTATCCTGCTTTGCGCTTTGATTATAATCTTTGGCGTTTGGCACGTGGATAACTTTTATACGCTGGTTGAAAACGGCGTGAAGATAATAACTGGAGAACTATTATGAGAGGCGATAAATTCGTTGAAATTTTAAAAACAAAGGTAAAGGTTTTAGAAGTAACCCGCCAAGCCGACGACCAAATCACGGTTTTGGTCGA
>CAUQJU010000027.1:0-10245 GCA_963518005.1 uncultured Campylobacter sp. | reverse complement strand
AGGGTTTAAAATGGCTTTGCGCCGTTTGGTCTTAAAGCAAATTTGCCAAATAGCGTGTATTTTATCGGCGGCTTTGCGCCTGCATATTCAATGCCCCAATCCCTCCAAAAAAGCCGTTAAACGTATTGAGCGAATTTAGCCAAACGTCTCGCGACGATGGCGGCGATAATCTTGCAAAAGCAAATTTAAATCGGCGGCTTGTACCTTCCGTTTTTCTTAAAGATAGCGTGAACACAAGACCTCTTACTCTCTTAGCTTAGCATACCTTCGTCTACCCCCACTTCGCTACGCTTTTCGCTTTTAGAAACAGTAACGAAAAACACAAAGTTAAAGGCACCTGCTACTTTTTCTTGCCCCTTTACCTCTTTTTCTCAAATAGAGTGTTAGCGCAATACATCTTACTCGTTTAGATCCTTTCTACTCTACTTTGCTACGCTTGTAGCTTTTCAAGACGCAGTTACGAGTTAAGCAAAGTTAAAAGTACCGGCTGCCTTCGCTTGATCTCTACCTCTCTTGCTCCACTCTTGGCTCCAAAGCATCTTTCATCTATTTTAGAGCAAAGCTTCTAGGTGAGATTACGAACTGGAAATCTCACCGCAAATTTGCTTATCTTTTCACGCTCTTTAGACATAAGGATTCTTATTTCTCTAAAGATTTTACATATGGTTGCTTCTAAAATTTTAGTTAAATTTGATATCTTTGATGCTTCTATATCCTCTGCGAAGCACTTTAGAATTTCTCTAAATTTCTTTTCCGAAATTCGGGAACGGAATATATATTTGTTTTTGATCGAACTCATCGTAACTTACCACCCCTTTGCGTGAGTTTAAGTTAAAGAGAGCTTTAAATTTATAGAAGCAAATAGCATTGAGGCGCATGCAAGCATGAATAATACGAATTTGTTAATTGATTTTCTCGTTTAGTTATTTTGATATCGTTTTTTATTATAGTGAAAAAGTGACTTAACTAAGACGGTACTATCGACAAAATGACTCGCTAGCGGCAACTACCAAATAAACCTGGAATTAAGATAGTTCTTCCATAAAACAATAATACAAATTCAAGACATCGGTAAGAGCTATGCAAGCTAGGACTTTAACAACATCCCCATATTCCAAAATCCTTTGGAATAGTTAATTATTTTCCTTCTTCAAACGCACCGACGTCTAAAATTTTACTAATTCTAGCATTTAAAAGCTGATCTACTTTTAGCTTTTCGAGCTTTTCAAGCTCGGTTATAAAATAACTCGCAAGAGCCTTAACGGCAGCTTCTTTATCTCGATGTGCACCATTTACCGGCTCTTCTATAACATCGTCTATCAAATTTAAATTTTTTAGGTCGTCAGCGGTTATCTTTAGGGCTTTGGTAGCCTGCTCTTGCTTTAAAGGATCATTCCAAAGTATCGCTGCGCAGCCCTCTGGAGAGATAACCGAAAAAACCGAATTTCTCATCATAGCAAGTTTATCGGCAACGCCTATGGCTAGAGCGCCGCCGCTTCCGCCCTCGCCTATAACGACGGCTATCATCGGCGTTTTTAAATTTGCAAATTCAAATAAATTTCTAGCTATCGCCTCGCTTTGACCGCGCTCTTCAGCTGCAACGCCCGGATATGCGCCCGGAGTATCTATCAAAAATAGTATCGGGAGTCCGAATTTCTCAGCCATTTTAGCTATTCGTAAGGCTTTGCGGTAACCCTCGGGATGAGGCATACCGAAATTTCTCTTCAGTTTATTTTTGGTTCCTCGACCCTTTTGCTCGCCTATTACGACGACTTTTCTAGAGCCTATATAGCCGATAAAACAAACTATCGCCGCATCGTCGCGATATGCCCTATCCCCGTGTAGCTCATAGTAATCCCTCATCATGCCTTTTATGTAATCAATAGCGTAAGGACGATCGGGGTGTCTTGCCAAAGCAAGGCGTTGAAACTCGTTAAGGTTTTTGTAAATTTTAGCGGTTTCTTTTTCTAAATTTTTATTTAGAATTTCTACTGCATGCTCATCGCCGCGAATTCTTGCATTTGCGATGTCGTCGTCTATTTGCTTGATACCTTGCTCAAAGTCTAGATAACTTGCCATTATATCTTCTTAAATACGATAGAGCCGTTAGTGCCGCCAAACCCGAAAGAGTTACTCATAACGGCGTTTAGCTCAGCTTTTCTAGCTAGATTTGGCACGTAGTCTAAGTCGCATTCTTCATCTCTAGTCTCGTAGTTTATGGTAGGAGGTATGAGGCCCTCTTGCATCGCCATTATAGAGACAACCGCTTCTATCGCGCCGGCCGCGCCTAAACAGTGCCCGGTTTGTCCCTTGGTCGAACTAACCGGCGGTACGCCATCTCCGAAAAGAGCCTTAAGGGCGGCCGTTTCATTTCTATCGTTCGTCGGAGTCGATGTGCCGTGTGCATTTATATAGTCGATTTTTAAATTTCCGGCCATTTTAAGAGCTTTTTTCATAGCGGATAACGGCCCTTCAAGCGAAGGCGAAGTAATATGATACGCATCGCCGCTCTCGCCAAATCCTACAATCTCGGCGTAAATTTTAGCGCCTCTTGCCTTTGCGCTGTCATATTCTTCAAGCACGAGCGCGCCGGCTCCTTCTCCCATGACGAAGCCATCTCTATCCTTATCAAACGGACGAGATGCGCGCTGTGGATCATCGTTTCTAGTAGAAAGAGCCTTCATAGCAGCAAATCCACCTATTCCTACGCCGCAAACCGTAGACTCGGAGCCTACTACTAGCATTTTTTGCGCCTCGCCGATCATTATAGTCTTAGCCGCTTCGATTATGGCGTGAGTAGACGCCGCACATGCCGTTACGCTAGAGATATTGGGTCCTTTTAAGCCGTGTTCTATCGAAACTATACCGCCTAGCATATTTACTAGAGCAGAAGGTATAAAAAACGGAGAAATTCGTCTTGAACCTTTTTCGAGCAAGGTATTGGAATTTTTTTCTATATTAGGCAAACCGCCTATGCCCGCAGCCGAGCTAACGCCGAAATTCTCAGCGTCAAATTCGCTGAAATTCGCATCAGTCATGGCTTCTTTAGCTGCCTTTAGTCCAAGCTGGATAAATCTATCGACCTTTTTGACTTCCTTTGCGTCCAGTACCGTAAGCGGGTCAAAGTCCGTAATCTCGGCAGCGATCTGAACGGGAAAATCGCTCGCGTCAAAAGAGGTTATCTTTTTTACGCCGGTTTTACCTTCGCAGATAGCCTTAAACGAGCTATCTTTATCAAGTCCCAAAGCGTTAATCATCCCAATGCCGGTTACTACGACTCTTTTCAAGGCTACTCCTTGCAAAAACTTATTTATTTAGGTTCTCGATGTAGGTTACGACGTCGTTTATAGTGATTAGTTTCTCGGCGTCGCTATCAGGTATCTCTACTTCAAATTTCTCCTCAAGCGCCATAACCAGCTCAACTACGTCAAGCGAGTCTGCGCCCAAATCTTCGATAATCTTAGAATCAAGCTTTACCGCATCAGGAGCCACGCTTAGTTGCTCAACCACTACATCTCTTACGTCATCAAATACTGCCATTTTCTTCTCCTAAAAATTAAAAATTTCGTGATTTTAGTATATTTTAGCTTAAAATTTCGCAAAAACGCAAAATTTACGCGCTTACATATATAGTCCGCCGTTGATCTTTAGCGTCTCGCCCGTGACGTAGCTAGCGTGATCGCTTAGCAAAAACGCCACCGCTTCAGCCACTTCGCTAGCGCTTCCGAATCTCTTTAGCGGGATGTTGTCGCTGTAAGTTTTTTTGATCTCGTCGCTTAGCTCGCTCGTCATATCCGTCTCGATAAAGCCCGGCGTTACGCAGTTAAAGCGGATATTTCTCGCCGCACCCTCTTTGGCAAAACTTTTGTTCATCGCGATCATTCCGCCCTTGCTAGCAGCGTAGTTTGCTTGCCCGGCATTACCCATCTCGCCCACGATCGAGGCTACGTTTACGACGGCGCCGAAGCGTTTTTTGCTCATTACTTTTAGCGCCTCGCGGCATCCGATAAAGGCCGAGGTTAAATTTGCGTTTATCACGCCGGTAAAATCCTCCGTCTTCATGCGAAGCGCGAGCTTGTCGTTTGTGATACCGGCGTTATTTACGAGGTAGCTTAGCTCGCCGTCGGCGTCCGCGATCAAATTTATTGCTTTGATAAACTCGTCCTCGTCCGTCGCGTCAAATTTAATCACCGCAGCCTGCCCGCCGTTTGCTACGATTTCAGCTTGCAGAGCATCGGCGATTTCGGGCTTTGAGCGGTAGTTTATCCAGACTTTTAGTCCCATTTGCGCCAGGGTTTTGGCTATCTGCGCGCCGATACCGCGGCTAGCTCCCGTGATTAGCACGTTTTTTCCGCTAAATTTCATTTTTTCTCCTTGATTTGGCATAACGGATTTCCGCAAGCCTTTATTTTAATAAAAATCAAATTGTAGCGAAAAAGGGCTAAATTTTACTCACAGGTGCGCAAAAAGCTAAATTTAAAGCGGCCGAGAGCTTATTTGCCTGCCTTTTTCGTCATAGATATATGCAGTCGTTTTACTTGCGACGCTCACGTTTGATGCAGTAAATCCAAGCAGCGTAAGCCCGCTAGCCGGCCTGGTAAAAAGCTGACGATTTTTCTCGTCATAAACATACAGGCTGCCGTTTTTGATGATTGCTAGGGCTATCATTTTATCTCCTTGATTTTTGCGATTAGCGCGTCTATCTCGGGCGCACACTCGCTTGAGAGCATATTTACGAATCTTCTTTGAGGCGTCGATCCGTCTCCGTCAAATTTCGCCAACCTCTCTTCTAGTTCGCTTATCGCACCGTTAAATTCAGTCCATTTTATCGATGCGTTGTTTAGATCCTTTTTATAGCTTGGATAGACCTTTTTTACGATTTCGTCCGCGACGCCGCTTACGTCCGCGTATTCGCTTAGCTTTTGATTTACGTAATCGTGCTTAAATTTAGCCGCTAGTTCACTTAAATTTGAGCTTTTTTGAGTTGTTTTCTCGGCTGTTTTACCGGGCTTTCCATCTCGCTCTCTCTTTGTCTTTACGGTTCTACTCGCCCAAAAAGCTATCACGCCTACTACAATTACTGCCGCTATTTTTCCTACGCTTAGCATACTTTCCTCCATTATTTTATCTCCGTTTCTATTTCGTTTTTAAATTTATCAAGCCCTTCTAGCTCAAGCTTAATATCATTGATGTGTTCTTTTATCGCGGCTACTTCGGTCGATTTTAGCTGTCCTTTGACGCTTATTTCCTCGTATAGCTTTCTATTCTCTTCCTCACACTCGCGCATAGCTGTTTTTATATCGTTTATAAACTCGTCGGCATTTTGGGATACGACGTTTTTTATCTTGTCTTTGACTATGTTTTGGATTTGTGCTAGATTATCTTGTATCGCGCTGCTTAGCTTTGCCTTGTAGTTTTCCTGGCCTTTTTGCGTATCAAACCACCTCTGCCAAAACCGCGTACTATCGCTTAGAGCGTTTTCTACCGTGCGGTTACTTATAGCTAGCGCGCTTACTTGGTCTTGCATATCTTTTACGCTAGTAAAGGTTTTGTGATTTACGCGATTTTCGATGAGAGTTTGGTTAAAGCCCGTAATTTTTTCAAATTTAGCTATAACTTCGTATTTAAAAGCCTCGATATTTTTTTCCAAACTTTCTCTGGCGACTTTAGCTATCTCTTTAAAGATAGCGTTATCTTCGAGCGCATTTTTGACGTCCCACTCTATTCGGTATCTGATGTCGTTAATACTGCCATAGGAATATAATTTATCTATGAGAAATTGCCGTACTTTTTCAAATTTATCTTTCGTCGCATCTTCTATTTCGTCTTGGATATCTGCTATGCGTTTATCAAATTTATCTGCCAGCTCGTTTTGACTTTGGTAGATTTGTTCTATATTTGCCTCTATTTTCTTTATCGACGCTTCTATTTCCTCGTTTGACTTTACGCTTACGCTTAGCGCGTTTTGCAGGCTCGCGCGTCTATCGTCTATCTCTCTTTTCTTTCTTTCAAAGGTTTGCATGATAAAGTCCGTATGCGAAGCTATAAGATCGTCGCCTTTATTTTCTACGAGCTTTTTAGCCACCAGCTCCCTTAGCTCTTCTACTCGGCTATTTTCGTAAAAGCCTTTTTTGACCAGCTTTTTCTTGTAAAATTCATCATCCTCGTCTAGCTTGCCGTTTTTTTCTTTAAATTTTATGACGTCGGCCAGCGCGGCGGTTAGGACGAATTTACTCTTTTCGTTAAAGATAGTATCTTTAAATTTATCGTGATGTTTGTTTCGTTATAGATAGACGTTTACTTCATCTTCGCTATTTGCGGTATCGATTTTATTTACCGCGATGATGCGCTTTGACGATGCTAGATGCAGTAGATAGTTCGTGATAAATTTATAGTCGTTTTCGTCAAGCATCCTTCCCGCATAGCTAGCGTATATAGCCGCGTCGCACCTACCTATCCAGTCTAGGGTTACTTGCGAGCGAAATTTATTCGAGTCGTTAGTGCCGGGAGTATCGACTACTATCAGCTGACGTAAAATTTCGCTTGGGTGATATATCTCCACGGTTTTTACAAACGGCGTATAAAGCCCCTTGTTTGCTACGTACTCGCCTAGATTTTCTATCTTGTCCTCTTTGCTTGTTCCGAGGACTCTTGCCTCTACGCTTTTATCTTTTATCGTAGGCACTATATCGTTTTTAAAAAACTCTCGTCCGTTTTCGTCTTTATACGTTTTTAGCGTTTCCCACTCGGATTTTGAATAAAAATTAGCCTTTAACTTTGGTTGCTTTGCATATCGGATCTCGGTTATCTTAGCCGTCAAAGGAGTATCGTCTGCGGGCAAGATAGGCTCGCCGCTAAATACCAATGCGTTTAAAAGCGTTGATTTGCCCGCCTTCATCTGACCTGCGATCGCTAGGATAAATTCCTCGTTTTCTAGCTTGCTTGCTCTATCTTTTAGCGTATTTTCATCTAAGCCGTCGCTAAAGACCAAGCCGCTTTTAGCTAGCCTCGCGTAGGCATCTAGCAGTTTTTGTTTCTTGGCATTAAAATTTTCTAGCATCTATTTTTCCTTTATTTACTTAAAGCGTCGACGACGTCGTCTATTTTTTCGATTAGGTATCTATTCATCTCATCGTCTCGCGGTTTTATGACGTTTTGGATTATATAGTCGTATTTATCTACCGCATCTTGGATTAAATTTTGCAAATACTCGCCGTTTTTGCTTACGAAATCCGCAATCATCTTGCCGGAATTTGATATTTGCTCCTCATCGCCGAGTCCAACGTATCCGTAAAAGTTATCTTCCAGTACGGACAGGATAAATATATTTAGCTTTTCAAGAAGCAATATAACGAAAATATCTTCAAATTTGCCGCCTCCGTTAAACCAAACTTGCTCTCGCGTTATATCCAAAAATTTGCCCTCGAAAATTTCCTTTCTAAATAAATTTTCATCTATACGGCACGCGTGCATATCTTTATCGTCTTCGCTCTCTTCGAGCAAAACTTTTTCGCCCAGCATTTGCGCTATCTCGCTTAAGGCCCTCTTTATAGCGTTAAAGTTTCTTATCTTAACGCTAGGCGTAAAGTCAATATACCCGCCGACTACCTGCTTGGCTTTTTGCGCTATGTCTAAAATTTCGCTTCTAAGCTCTGCTACGTCTTCGGATAAATTTAATCCATCCGCCTCGTTTAAAGCTCCTACGGCCGCTGCCGCCAAGATATCCTTGATCTTTTGACGCACGGGGAAAATGCCGCCGGTAAAACCGTCTTCGCAGCTAAGCGCGTAGTCGTTTTCTAGCGTATTTAAAAACGCAAAATATTCCAGCAACTCCTCTGCTATATCGTAAAAATCGTTTGACTCTAAACTCATGCTTTCTCCTTTAAATTTGATTTTCTATTTTTCTCGTTTTGCTTTATGAATGAGATAAAGTCGTCTATCTTGTCAATGGTGTTTTGATAGTGCTGAGCGTCTTTATTGCTGAGCTCTTGGTATTTTTGATTAATTTCATCAACAGCAGATTCTATACAACTTTGAAAAAATCTAAAATTGTCCAGTATCGTCTGTCTTATAGCATTATAAAATTCTTCTTTTTTGCCTCTTAATTCATGAGCATCATCCCATTTTTCTATATCTAATAGCCTATACGGATCACTATTTACAACATTAATAATCCCTCTTCCATACTCTACAACCTTATCGGCAAGTAAGCACCCCATATCGTATCCTAGCTTTTCTGCTATTTCCTCCAGCAAAGCTTCTTTGGTATTAGTAATATTTTTGTATTTTTCCTGCATAGCATCAACCATACTGTTGCAAACAATATCCTGAATCTTCTCAAGCTCATCTGCAAAATATTCTTCATTTATTAATATAAATAAATCATGGTAATATGTATCAGAAGCTTCTTTGGCTATGTCGCCGATTACCCTAGCAAACGGTAATCCATAAGATATAAAGTCAAAAAATTCGCCTACTCCTGATTTTTTATTTTGATTTTGTACCAATGTCTCATCACACTTTCTACTAACTTTATTCGCCATCTCCTTATATTTTTTTTCGATCTCGCTCCAATCGTCGATTTTTAGCTCGAGGTTAAATTCGGCTAGTTCAGTTAGTCTGTCTTTGACGTCTTTTAGCGTAGACAAGAGGTCAGTTTCAAATTCTGCTTTATCCTTGCTAAATTTAGGAGTTTTTATTTTGTATTTAGCCTCGCTTATACGCGTTAGATCGTCCATGATCTCTCTTTTAGCAGTCTCCACATCAACGCCCTCGGCATCCGGAGCGCAGCTATAAACGTAGCATCCTTTAAAGAAATCGAAATTTTTCATTACCTCGTCTTTTACCTTTTGCCTAGCACTAGGGGATTTCGTATCGGCTTTGTTTAATACGGCGTAAAAGAGCATGTCGGGATTTGCCTTTTGTAGCTCGCTTACTTTGCCCTTGAGCGCATCGTTTACCGAGCCCGTATTAATATCAACGAGTAGCAGTGCAGCGTCAGCTTCTTTAGCCTTTTTCATCGTTAGCTGCGTATCGCCCTGTCCGGTAGCGTTAGCAAAGCCAGGAGTATCATATAAATTTACGCCGCGAAGAGGCGTAAATGGGTAGTAGTAATCTAGCTCGTAAGTAGCCTTGGTGTCGCCTTGGTGAGTTACCAGTTTTTTGTATTCTTGAGCATCTATCGTCTTGTTGTCGGTTTTGTTTAGTATCCTCTCGTCAAAGGAGAATATAAACTTCGTAACCGACGATGTCGTAGCAGCGCTATTTACGGGGCAAACTTCCTTACCGATGAGTGAGTTTATGAAGCTTGACTTGCCAGCGCTAAAATCTCCGATAACGACTACCTCAGCTTTGTAGGCTGAGTCTAGCATCTTTACCTCATCGCTAATGATGACTTTGGCGATTCCGGCGAGCAAGTATAGATGCTGCCTTAGCTCCTCGTTTGAGCTTACGCCGTGATCGTTTGAAATGTCTTTGATAAAAGATATATACTCGATAAAGCTATCAAAATCCTCGCTGATACCAGATGAAATTAGCGGTTCATACGGTTTTTGAATTTTTACGTCTATATATTCGTCTTTTATTTGGTTTTGAGTTTTGACTTCCTCGCTCTTGATTTCTTTTTGAGGCTGCTTTTGTAATTCTATTTCACCCAGTGCTCTTAAAATCTGCCCCTTTATATACTTAAATTTAAGTATATTTTTTGGTTGTTTGCGGAGGCCGTCAATTTCAGAAATACCGGATGATGCGGGAATATAGACGTATTGTCCTCTATGATTTCCTTTTATGCTATCGTTGGTATCGTAGACCCCCATGATGACAAAAATGTGTAAATTCGGATTTTCTTTTTTTGCATTTTTTAAGAAATCGATAGCTTTATTGCTTAATTCTTTAAATCCATTCGGCAAATCGTTGGCGCTAAAGATATAAAATAGCACATCATCGCCTTGCAAATCCGTTTTTACGTTAGGTAAAACGATAAAATCATCAACGACGATGCCATTGTCGTATTTGCGACTATCGAAGTTAACACCTGTAGATATACGGCAAAGTTCCATAAATATAAAATTAATAACTCTTATTCTGCCCGGATAATCGTTGAGACCGCAAACCGCTATTTTCATTTTCATCCTTTCTTTATTAAATTTGATTTTAGATACGGTTATTTTCCCGCAACCTCAAGCTCAAGATCCCAGATATCGTTTCTTAGCTGTTCTTTTAGCGCATTTACCGAGTCTATGTTTT
>CAUQJU010000026.1:0-10437 GCA_963518005.1 uncultured Campylobacter sp. | reverse complement strand
CGATCTCGGATAAGCAGACCAAAAAGGGCGTATTTATCACGACATCAAAATTTAGCAAGGATGCCAAAGAGTATGCGGCAAACGTGCAAAGCCATACGGTCGTTTTAATTGACGGCGAGCGGCTGGCGGAGCTGATGATAAAATATAAACTCGGCGTGCAAGTGCGGCAAAACATCGAAATTTGCGATACCCGCGGCGACTTTTTCGGCGATGAAATTTGACTCGTCGCGAATCGGCGCGCAAGCGCGCAAAGGCGAAATTTATGCTAAAATCGGCGAAAATTTAAAGGAAACTGATGAAAAAACTAAAATTTATCTTTGCTCTCGCCGCGGCGTTTATTTTTAGCGGTTGCTACGAGACGACGCTGCTTACGCGCATGCCGATCTCCGCGCTTGTTTCGGATAAAAGCTCGGACGTGAAATCCACGCTCGTTCTAACGGGTATAACGCCGCAGACGCACGAGACGAAAACGGTAACGGACAACGTGCAGGTTTTCGTCCCGGACGCTAA
Organism: uncultured Campylobacter sp.; assembly: GCA_963518005.1. Classification (GTDB taxonomy): domain Bacteria; phylum Campylobacterota; class Campylobacteria; order Campylobacterales; family Campylobacteraceae; genus Campylobacter_A. Next base: position 9,927 of record CAUQJU010000026.1, on the reverse strand, counting down.
ATTTAAGGACTTCCCGACGGGAGAAACCGCCTACGAGATGAGCGTTAGCGTAGGCAAGGGCGAAAAGGGCGGCAAAAACTCGGATAAGCGCGCCGTGCGGATATATCTAGGCCAAGACGGCGACGTCTACGGCAAGCTTAGTAAAAACATGCTCGATCAGTACGCGGGCGCGGCGAAACAGGGCGAAGCGCCGACGCTAAAAGCGGCGATCAAATTTGAAAACGACACGAAGGACGTCTATGAGCTGGTCGTGGGCAACGAGTTTAAGGCTAGCGACGAGGCGCAGACGGGCGGCGTTTATACCTTGACGCCGGGGCAGGTTACGGGGGCGATCTGGGCGGATAGCGCGGCGGTACGCGAGGCGCTTGCCGGCAAGGCGGTCAAAATCGGAACTTTAAAAAAGGCGGCAAAATGAAAAATCCTAAAATCGGCTTTATCGGCGGCGGAAATATGGGCGGCGCGATGATAGAGGCGCTTTGGCGCGCGCAATCTGACGAAGCGGACGCGGGGCGAAGCTCGGCCGAGGACGAGCGGAAATCCAGCGGCGGTAGCGAGGCGCAAAGGGCGGAAAATTTAGCGCAAACGGATAAAAACGCGAGCTCGCGCGAATGCGAAAAAAAGACGAAATTTGAAATCATAGCCTGCGCCAGAAGTAAAAACGAAGCCTTGCGGCAGAGATTCGGCGTAAAAATAGCCGCGAGCGAAACGGATCTAGCGCGCGAAGTGGACGCGGTCGTGCTGGCTACTAAGCCCGCTAGCTACGAGGCTATCTTGCGCCTGATTGCGCCTGATCTTGCGGGCAAAATTTTGCTTCTTTTGGCGCCTAATTTTGGCATAAATCGCGCTAGGCAAATCGTAGGCGAGGGCGTTTATATCGCTCGCGCGATGCCAAATATAGCAGCCAGCATCGGCGCGTCGGCCACGGCTCTTTGCTTTGACGCTGGATTTAGCGAGCCAAAGAAAGAGACCGTGCGCGAGATAATCGCAAAAATCGGTAAAATTTACGAGATAGACGAGGCCGGTTTTGCCGCATTTACGGGCATAGCGGGAAGCTTGCCCGCGTACGCGTGCGCCTTTATCGAGGCTGCGGCGGATGCCGGCGTGCGGGGCGGACTGCCTAGGCAGCTTTGCTACGACGCCGTTGCGGCAGCCGTGGAAGGGACGGCGCGCCTGATCCAAAGCGGCAAGCACCCGGCCGCGCTAAAAGACGAGATCTGCTCGCCGGCGGGAACCACGATCGAAGGACTTGCCGCGCTTGAAAAAGGCGGATTTCGCGCCGCTTTGATGCAGGCCGTCGCCGCTTGCATCGCCAAAGTGCGGGGTTAGGCTCGCGGTTTTTGCTTTGCCGAATAATTTAAGTCTAGTAAATTTATGCGTTTTGTATTTGCTTGAAATTTCCGCTCGCGCCTAAATTTCTCGTCCAAGCCAAAAAACGCTCCGCCGCGTTTTTGCCGTAATCGCGCGTTAAATTTAAAAGATACCGATAAAGATTATTCCCGGCGCTACTTGCGGCGCTAAATTTATTTTCTAGCGAGCCGGACCTTTCGCCATTGCTAGCCGCAGATACGCCGCCAAAGAGTGCGCGCAAGCGGGCATGGTAGCGGCTAACTTAAAGCAAGACTACGGCGCAGCGGAGGGTGTTTGGCTTGATATGAGCTAAAAATTTAAATTTCGCTCAAGTTTAGAAAAATTTATAAATTTATTTTATCTTAAACTTTTTTTGCATAAAATCGTCATTTAAATTTAAAACGAAAGGTGCATCATGAAAAGCGATATGTGCGACATGTGTTGTTGCGAAATGAAAAGCTAGGGCGCTAGGCACGAATTTCTTTTTAAGTGCTTAGCAAGTCGCTAAACATTTAAAAAGAATTTTACTTAATCCGCATACGCGAGCCTTTTTAAATGAATAGCTAACAATAAATTTAAAAAGGACGAAAAATGAAAAACTTACTAAAATCTTCTCTACTTACTTTGGCGGGCTTAGCCCTTTTAACTAACGCAAACGCAAAAACCATCCAAGAAGGCGTCTTAAAGGTTGCGACCGAAGGCACGTATTCGCCGTATTCTTTCCACGACGAAAAGGGCGAGCTAACCGGCTACGACGTAGATATCGCAAAAGCCGTCGCCGATAAACTAGGGCTTAAAGTCGAATTCGTCGAAGCTCCGTGGGACGCGATGCTAGCGGCTTTTGATGCGGGCAAGGCAGACGTGGTGTTTAACCAAGTAAGCATCACCGACGAGCGAAAGAAAAAATACGAATTTAGCGAGCCTTATACCGTTCCTCGCGCGGTTTTGATAACTCACAAAGATACGCAAGATATCAAAGGCTTTGACGATCTAAAAGGCAAGAAAAGCGCGCATTCGGCCACTAGCAACTGGGCGCAGATAGCAGAGAAGCACGGCGCGCAGGTCGTCGTCGTAGACGGATTTAGCAAGGGCGTAGAGCTAATCGCCCAAAAGCGCGCGGACGCTACGATAAACGACGACGTGACCTTTCTTGATTACGTCAAGCAAAGGCCTAACGCGCCTATCAAGGTCGTATTTACCGGAGAGGCGATACCTACCGCCGCACTCTCGCACAAGGATAACGCCGAGCTAATCGCGCAGATAAATAAGGCTCTTAGCGAGCTAAAATCTAGCGGCAAACTAAAAGAAATCTCCGAAAAATATTTCGGTAAAAATATCTCCGAATGATAAATTTAGGCGCGAAGCGGCCCTGCCGTAAAATTCGCGCCCGAGTAAATCCAAAAAAAGGAAAAACATGAAAATCTCAAATTTATTTAAAGCCGCGGCGATCCTGGCGCTGGGGCTAAATTTGCACGCTAAAACGATCAAAGAAGGCGTGCTAACCGTCGCTACCGAGGGTACTTACGCGCCGTTTTCGTTCTATGACGAAAAAGGTGAGCTAACCGGCTACGACGTGGACGTCGCAAGAGCCGTGGCTAAGAAGCTAAATTTAAAAATCGAATTTTTAACCGCGCCTTGGGATGCGATGTTAGCGGCGTTTGACGCGGGCAAGGCGGACGCGGTGTTTAACCAAGTAAGCATCACCGAGGAGCGAAAGAAAAAATACGAACTTAGCGAGCCATATACCGTTACTTACGGCGCGATCATCGTTCGTAAAGACAACGACTCGATAAAAAGCTTCGCCGACTTAAACGGTAAGAAAAATGCCGACTCGGCTACCAGCAACTGGGCTAAGGTTGCCGCTAGCTACGGCGCTCAAAACGTCACGGTCGATAGCTTTGCTAAAAGCATGGAGCTGCTAATCGCAGGCCGCGTAGATAGCGTGTTGCGCGATAATATCGTGTTTTTGGACTTTACGAAAAATCAACCCGCCGCTCCGGTTAAAATCGCCGCCGTCGGAAACGAAAAAGACTACATCGGCGTAGCCGTGCAAAAGGGCAACGCCGAGCTAACCGAGCGGATAAACAAAGCCCTAGCCGAGCTAAAGGCCGAGGGCAAGCTAAAAGAAATCTCGCAAAAATATTTCGGCAAGGACGTTTCGGAGTAAATTTGCTAGGTCAAATTTAGCCAATTTTAACGGTGTCGCGCGCTCGTTTACGCTAGCGGCGATGGCCTATTTGCAGGCTTGCTTGCAGGCTAAATTTAAAAGCCGTTAAATTTAGCAGCGTATTTTAAATTTAGCAAAAAACGCCGCTTGCAAAACTAAACGGCAAATTTGGGCAAATCCTGCAGGCAAATTTTAACGGCTCAAAGGCTCTCGACGAGTAAATTTAAGCCTAAATTCGGCGTGAAAAACGGAGGTAAATTTGGACACGGAACGCATAAACCGCATAATCGAGCTTGTCTCAAGCTCGCTGCTACCGATGCTAGAAGCCCTAGCTAAAGTCACGATACCGCTAACGCTGGCGTCTTTTGCCTGCGGGCTGATTATCGCCGTGATAACTGCTATCGCGCGCCTCTCAAACGTGAAAATTTTACGATGGGCTTTTGGCGGCTACGTTTGGATATTTCGCGGCACGCCGCTTTTAGTGCAGCTTTTTATCGTATTTTTCGGGCTTCCTTCTATCGGTGTTACGCTTGATACGTGGAGCGCGGCGATCATCGCTTTTAGCCTAAATGTCGGCGCCTACGCGTCCGAGTCGGTGAGGGCGGCGATCCTATCGGTGCCTAAGGGGCAGTGGGAGGCGGCGACCTCGCTAGGTATGACTCACGCGCAAATTTTACGCCGTATCATCGCGCCTCAGGCCGTGCGTATATCGCTTCCGCCGCTGTCAAACACTTTCATCGGGCTAGTTAAAGACACCTCGCTAGCAGCTTCCATAACGATGGTGGATATGTTTATGGTTGCCCAGCGCATCGCTGCTCGCACCTACGAGCCGCTGCTACTTTACGTGCTGGCCGCGCTTATTTATTTGGTCGTTTGCACGCTGCTTACCTTTTTGCAAGGAAGGCTTGAAAAACGAACTTCAAGGTACGTGTGATGGCGATAAAATTTAAAAATTTAACCAAAAGCTTTGGCGAACAAAAGGTGCTAGAGGGTATCGACCTAGAGATCGCAGATGGGCAAACTACGGTGATCGTGGGGTCTTCTGGATCCGGTAAATCAACCTTGCTTCGCTGCATAAATTTACTCGAAATCCCCGAGGAAGGCGAACTGGAGCTAGACGGCGAGAAGATAAAATTCGGCGGCAAAATTTCGCCAAAAGAGCTACTGCCTTTTCGCAGGCGAACAGGGATGGTATTTCAGGGGTTTCATCTGTTCCCGCATCTAACGGTTTTGCAAAACGTGATCGAAGGGCCGACGCAGGTACTTGGTATTGAAAAGGAAACGGCGATAAATAAAGCCCTCGAGCTACTAGGCAAGGTTGGCATGGCGGATAAGCAAAACGCCTATCCGAACAGACTCTCGGGCGGTCAGAGCCAGCGCGTGGCGATAGCTAGGGCGCTAGCGATGGATCCGTCGTTTTTGCTGCTAGACGAGCCGACTAGCGCGCTAGATCCGGAGCTGGAAGCCGAGGTGCTAAAAGTCGTCATAGCCCTAGCCAGAGAGAAAAAATCCCTCGTCATCGTCACGCATAATATGAATTTCGCTCGCAAAGTCGCGGATAGGATTTTGTTTTTGGATAAAGGCAAGATCGCGTTTGACGGCGATGCGGAGAGATTTTTCGCTAGCCGAAACGAGCGCATAATGAGCTTTATCTCAGCGATGGATATAAGATTTTTGAAATTTTAGCGATAAATTTAAGGAGAGAAAATGAAACTAGACACGCTAATCGTAAAAGGCATCGAGGCCAAGCATAACCCTTTTGGAGCCGTCGTGCCGCCCGTTTATCTGGCGACGACATTCGTGCAAGAGGGGCTAGACGGCTTTGGCGAGTTTGCCTACTCGCGCGGCGCAAATCCGACTAAACAGGCGTTTGACGAGCTTTTTGCCAAGGTAGAGGGCAGCAAATACGCATTTAGCTTCGGCTCGGGAATGGCGGCGACGGCAGCGGCTTTTAGTCTGCTAAAAACGGGCGATAAGGTGCTGCTAAATAACAACGTTTACGGCGGCACTTTCCGCTACGTTAGCAACGTATTTGCGTCGCAGGGCATAAGCTACGAGGCGGTGGACGATTTAAATTTATTAGAGGAAAAAGATATCGCAGAGAACGTGAGAGCGATATTTATCGAGACGCCCTCAAATCCGCTGCTACGCGTGACCGACATCCGCCGTATCGCAGACATCGCGCACAAAAGAGGCATCCTAGTGATCGCCGACAATACCTTTTTAACGCCTTATTATCAAAAGCTTTTTGATTTTGGCGTAGATATCGTAGTTTATAGCGCGACGAAATACATCGGCGGACACGCAGACGTGATCGCTGGCATCGTCACGGTAAACGACGACGCGCTAGCCGAAAAGATAAAATTTGCCAGAAATACCTTTGGCGGCATAATCAGCCCGATGGACGCTTATTATCTGATAAGAGGCCTTAAAACCCTTAGCGTGCGCTTTGATCGCCAGACGCAAAATACGCATAAAATCATCGAATTTTTAAAATCGCACGAAGCGGTAGACGCGGTGCATTACGCGGGATCGTACTCGCAGCTAGAAAAGCAGATTCAAACCCGCCAAGCAAGCGATATCGGCGCGGTTATATCGCTGGAGCTAAACGAAAAATACGACTATAAAATTTTTGCTAAATCTCTAGAGCTTTTTGACCTAGCAGTGAGCCTTGGTGGCGTTGAGAGCCTCATCTGCCAGTCCGCGTCCATGACGCACGAATCATACCCTAAAGAGCTGCAAGACAAAATCGGCATAAAGCCTAATCTGCTGCGCCTTGCTATCGGCGTAGAAAATGCGGACGACCTAATCGCCGATCTGGCTCAGGCGATAAAAAAGGCTAAAATTTAACTCTGCTTGCCGCCTTGGCGCTTTTATCGCTCGGGCTAAATTTATCAAATTTAGCCTTGGCTAGGCGGGCAAATGGGCGCGCCTAGTTTGCTAAAGCGGCACCCGGCGCCAAGGCGGGCGTAAATTTTTATTTTTAAATCCGCGTTTTTTGGCGAGCAAGGCGCTATAAATTTTACGGCGCGTCTTTTACTGCCGAGGTAGCTACGTTTTAGATGCGGAGAAATTTGAGTTTAGCGTCTTTGATTATCTTTGCGCGCCGACCTTTATGACCGTATTTACGCAAACGGCGATAAATTTACTCTTTTTGCGCGCTTAGAAAGAAGCGGGAGCGATCCGGCGTTTACGAGATCGCAGATGCCGCCCTATAATCCGAGCGGCAAAATCCTAGAAGCAAGAAAATCCGCAACACGGTAAAAGAGGGCGGGCCAATATCGGCGCGAACTTGTTCTTGAGGCGGGCGCTCGTTAGGGCGGCGACAAATTTATCTTTTTTTGAGATCTGTTACGCCGAGGATTTTGGCGGCGGCTTTGGCTAGAGATAAAGGCTAGAAAGCGTGCCACATTTGACTAAATTTAGACGTATTTTGCTTGCGGGTTAGTTTGAGATGCCTTTTTAGCTGTAAATTCGTTAAATTTCACTTTCTTTCGTCAAATTTAACCTAAATTTTTAAAAAATCGCGACTAAATTTAGCTCGGTTTTAGGATAAAAACCGTATCATTGTCTAAAGTTTAACGCAAAGGAAACAAATGCGAAAGATAAGTAAACATTTTCCTTTTACTCTCTCTCTCTCTCTGATTTTGTTGCGTCTCGTTTAAATTTCATCCGCCAAGTTCCAAAAGCCCTAAAAAGAGCTTTTACTATGGTCGAGCTTATCATCGTTATCTTGGTCGTGGGCATACTGGCTCTGATCGCGCTACCTAAGGTAAAGGAAGACCATCTATACGAGCTAGTCGATCAAACCGTCGCACTGATCCGACATACGCAGCAACTAGCTATGCAAGATAACCCGTACGACCCCGCAGACCCTCTTTGGTTTAAAAAGAGGTGGAGTATTCAGTTTTCAAATTGCCAGGAGGGATTAAATAAATTTGGGTATATTGGGGTACCTTACGGATTTACCGTTTTTAAGGAGACTAATCCAGGCGGAACGCCTAGACCGATATTTGCTAAAGACCCAGCTAATCCCAGCGCGCTTTTGTATTCTGGATACTTCGCGGAATACACGCACTCGCCTACTTGGACAACCTGCGATTTTAGTAAGTTCAATAAGAAGCTTGATATTATTCAAAAAGGAGTTGCAACAGTATATACTCATGGATTTTTAGGTAAATTTGTAGACAAAGTATCTATAATCGGTAGTGTAAATGGGACTGCACTCGGCGATGTTGCACTGACGACTAGGAATTGTCTTAACACAAATTATATGAGTTTGACATTGAGCTTTGATGAATTTGGCCGACCTTATTTTCCGACTCATTCGGATCGTCCTTATGGTGGAGATGTTATTCATTGTGGTAGAACGAGTGCAATTGCTTCGGGTGTAGGACGTATGTTTAAGCGTTTTAGGATTACGCTTGTGGGCAGAAAACAATATGCAAATATATATATCGAGGGTGAAACGGGATTCGTACACGTAAGATACCATGACAGTCCGCCGGGCGGTTATGAATATCTTAAATGGGACGCAAACGGATACTAATTTGCCGAAATCTATTCAAGCAAGCTTGTCCGCATAAATTTATACGGATTTCTCGCAAATCAAATTTAGCCGCCTTTGCCGCGGACTAGATGATTTCTCGCGTTTTTCGGCTCGGTCTTGCCCCAAGCGTTTGCGTTATCCCTCCGCGCGGCGCAAAAACGGGGGTGTTTGAAAACCGTAGGGTTGATGATCAGGCATGCCCCGCTAGCTCAAGAGGCGGCGGGCGGGTTTTAGTCATCCGGACTAGTCGGCGGATTTGCCGGTTTTGACGGATTTATCTTAGTTTGCCGCGATCAAACCGCTCATCCCGACGGCAAACATCGGCAGCATAAATTTGCACCCGAGCTAGCCGCCAGCTACGCTTTTGGCTAGCGGTTAAATTTACAAGCCGCGCAAGAAATTACGCCGCAGTATCTTACGCATTTTTGCCTGCCTTGTTTGAGCGACGTAAATTTACGATCTATCGCTTAGAAACGGGCGCGATTTAGCGCAAAACGCTCTGTGCGGGGCGGCTTCGTCGTTTTATAATTTAAGCGTATCGGCGCGGCCAAAAACGGTCTAAAGTCTCAAATTTACTCGCATTCATGCCGTAAATACAAATCGTCCTGAAACTCTTCGTCTCGGGGTGCGTATTTAGCGCGGTTCAAAACGGCTTATACACCATCATCCAGATGATGATGACCATCGCGATAGTCGGCACTTCGTTGTAAGCGCGAAAGAACATACCGCTTTTCTTACAGCGTTTCTCGCGTAGCTGCACCATGTAGCGGCCAAGATCTAGGTGAAACGCCGCGAGGATAACGACGACGGTGAGCTTGACGTGCATGTAGCCGCTGCGCAAAAGCTCAGGCATCGCGACGATGATCAAAATGCCCGTCAAAAACGTGCCGATCAGCGCGACCCAGCCGATGTAGTGGTACATCTTGTACTCCTGCACCTCAACCACGCGCACAAAGTCCGGCTTGTCCATATTTTCCGCGTGATAGACGTAGAGGCGCGGCTGATAGAACAAAAACGCCATCCACGAGATGAAACACAAGTAGTGGAAGTACTTGATGAGGTTGTAATACTCTGCCATTTTTTCTCCTTTTAATTTTTATTTTAGCGGCTTGTTTTTTTCTTTATACATCGTTAGAAATATCGCCGAAGCTCGGTTACGTATTATTTATACGCGCCCTCGCTCGGCTCATTTCCGCCTCGCCTCCTCGTAGCGAAGTTTAGCTTCACTGCGTTTGCTACTGCAAGCAGAACGTTACGAGCGCTTGCGCGAAGTAAAAAGAAAAAATACTTCGCCTTATCGTTTTGCGCTCAAATTTGAAGTTAAATTTGCAAATTTGAGCCACCGAGACCAGCACCTTGAAAATGCCAAAAATTAGATTCAAAATTTTTTAAAACGCAACAATCAAAAAGCTTTTTGCTTGTTGTGCTTGCAACTGCCGGCAGATCGCCTCTAAATTTCGTGCTAAGCGATAGCGAAGCCAAAATTTGGTAGGTAACTGCTTTGAGCGTTTGGATTTTAAAAATTTGGGCTCAGGGTTCTATTTTAGGCAGTAGATTAAAAGCTAAATTTGAAGCAATTTTAAAAAAACAACAAATTTAACCGACCCTCACCCTAGCAAAATTTCCTTCCTCGCTTCAAATTCCTCTTTGCTTATCGCGCCGCTCTCGTACAGCTCGTAGAGGCGCCTAAGCCGCTCCTCGAGGTCTTGTGCGCGCAGCTTGTCCTTTAGCGCTTCTTTTTTCTGATTTTTCTCGACCGCCGCGCCGGTTAAGCGCAGGTCAAAGAGCCACCACGCACCCCAAAGCGCCCAAAATACGTAACCCACGATCGCCCAAGCTAGGCTATATCCGATGAAAAACAGCG
>CAUQJU010000025.1:0-10691 GCA_963518005.1 uncultured Campylobacter sp. | reverse complement strand
CAAACGGCTACCGATACGTGCAGTATCGCTATAAAAACGTCTCTACGCAGCCATGGATAGGCGGCGGAAATTTATATAGCCCGCGCGTTTATTCAGGCTCAAACGCAAAGCGCGGCTCTGATCTATACAAGCTAAGCACGACCGATATGTTTAATATCTCCGTGCTAGACGACATCACGATAAACGATCAATTTAGCCTCATGCTAAGCCTCTCAAACGCGTGGATAAAAGAGCGCGGCCGCCCGGTAGCAAGCGGCACTCCGCCCACTCTTAGACCGATAACTACGAGATATAACGAGAGCGGGCTTAGCTGGGCGGGTAGCCTAGTTTATCATCCGGCGCAAGACGTAAGCTTATACTTTACTTACGCCGATAGCTTGCAACAAGGCGGCAGCGGCACGAACGCCGACGGTTCGGCCGTGGTTTTAAAGCCTTACCGCTCTAAGCAATACGAAATCGGCGCCAAAGCCCGCGTGGGCGAAACCGATATGAGCGCGGCGCTGTTTAAAATTTCGCGTCCGATCGCCTATCAGGCTAACGGGGTTTACGACGTCCAAGGCGATCAGGTAAATCACGGCCTAGAACTCATGGCCGGCGGCAAGCTAACTAGCGATCTAAGCGTGTTAGGCGGCGTAACGCTAATAGACGCCAAATTTAAAAATCCGCGCCTAAAAGAGGCCGAGGGCAAATACGTAAACGGCGTGCCCAGAGTTAATGCCAACATGCTCTTTGACTACGCGGTACCCGGCACCCAAAAGCTCGCGTTTAGCGCAAATTTCCACTACACGAGCAAGATGTACGTAGACGATCTAAACACCGCCGCGATTCCTAGCTTTTTTACGACCGATCTTGGCGTGCGCTACACGAGCCGCGCGATGCTAGGCAAGCAAACGACGCTACGATTTAACGTAAATAACGTATTTAACAAAAAATACTGGGCGGGAATGTATCCTGCAAGCGCGGACGGAGCTGGCGGCGTAGGAGCTAGCGGAGTGCTCGGGTCGGCAAACGGACTGACGCTGGGAGAGAGTAGGACATTTATGCTATCCGCCGAGGTTAAATTTTAGTTGATTTGCAAATTTAGCGGCTTGTCTTTTTGGTTTATACTTCGCTTTGCTTCCCTTGTGGTCGCAACTGCAAGCAGAGGCTTTTAAATTCGGCTCGGTCACTACCGACAAGGTAGCTCCCGTCGCCAAATTTAAAATCGCCTCGTCTAAACGCAAAAATACTTCGCCTTGCCGTTTTACGTTCAAATTTGGAGTAAATTTTGACTAAATTTGCAAATTTGACTCCAAATTTTACTAACCGAGACCCGTATCTTGAAAACGTCAAATTTAACCTGCGCGTAGCGCAGCAACTTCTCACGTGCAGTGGGGTTGGAGAGGGCTTCTGCGTCGCTACGCTAGCAGCTGAAAGCAGACGGGGGCGGCTCTGCTTCTGGCAGCCCTCAAAGAGAGTGCAAAGCAGAGCGTAATTCAAGCCATTCCCCCTTAACAAAGAAGCAAAATTGTTTCAAGCAATGTATCAAATTTGGTTAAACAAATTTAGCGTCCTAAAGATTCGGGTCTGGGTGCGTCAAATTTGCATGCGTTTCAAATTTAAAATATAAAACCGCCGCGCGAGCAAAACAAACCATCCCTCCTTGCCGGCTCAAAATTTTATAAATTTAAGCCCGTTTGGGTATAATCCACCCTTTTAAACGCGAGGAAAATATGCCCCTTTCAAAACTAAATCAAGAACAATACGCCGCCGCAACCGCTCCTGCAGGGCACAATCTAGTCATAGCAAGTGCAGGCACCGGCAAAACCAGCACCATCGTCGCGCGCATCGCTCATCTGCTAAATTTAGGCGTAAAGCCCGAGAAAATTTTGCTACTAACCTTCACCAACAAGGCCGCGGCCGAGATGATCGAGCGTCTAAACCGACATTTTGATAAAAAAATCACCTCGCGCATCACTGCGGGCACGTTTCACTCGGTTTCTTATTCGCTGCTTAAATTTCTAGAAAAACCCGTCACGCTAAAGCAGCCAAGCGAGCTAAAAATGCTGCTAAAATCGCTCGTCGAGAGGCGTAAATTTAACCATCTAAGCGACGTTAAGCCTTACGGCGGCGCCTATCTTTACGACGCGTATTCGCTGTTTCAAAATTTAGCCTTAAAGCAAACGTTTGGCGAGTGGCTAAAGGAGCGAAGCGACGAACAAGGCGTATATGCCGAGATTTATGAGGACGTTTTGCGCGAATTTGAGGAGGAAAAGAGCAAATTCGGCTATGCGGATTTTAACGACTTGCTTATCAAAATGCGTAACGAACTGAGAAAAGGCGCACCGCTAAAATTTGAGGAAATTTTAGTCGACGAATACCAGGACACAAACTCCCTGCAAGGCTCGCTAATAAGCGCCTTTGAGACGAAAGGCCTCTTTTGCGTCGGGGATTTTGACCAGAGCATTTACGCTTTTAACGGCGCAAATATCGAGATCATCGGCTCGTTTAAGGACCGATTCGCAGACGCTAAAATTTACGCGCTAAACATCAACTACCGCAGCAGCTCCGCCATCCTAGCCCTTGCGAACAAAGTCATCGCAAACAACCCGCGCCTTTATGAAAAAAAACTAGTCGTCGGCCGCGAGGGTAAATTTACTTCGCCAAAGCTGCTAGTTTACAACGAGCTTTTCGACCAATACTCAAACATCGCGCAGATCATCGCCGTCTCAAAATACAAAAAAGAAAATATCGCCATTATCTTTCGCAACAACTCAAGCGCCGACGGCCTAGAAGTCGCGCTGCGAGAGCTTGGTATCGGCTCCAAGCGAAAGGGCGGCGTGAGCTTTTTTGAGAGCCGCGAGGTGCGCGCTGCGATGGATTTGCTAGGCATCCTTATAAATCCAAAAGACATCATGGCCTTTATCCACGTGTGCGAATACGCAAAAGGCGTCGGTGCGGCGCTTAGCAAGGAGATTTTTGAAGTGCTGAGCAAGGTCGGACACGGCGACGTCGTGCGCGGATTTTTGCAGCCTGACGATAGCGTGGAGGCCTTTGCTAAAAAGACCAAAAACTACCAGCTGGGGCTTTTTGACGAGCTTGACGAGGTCGGAGAGAAGTCGCGCTTTGCTAAATTTAACTTTTGCGAGGATTTTTTCGCGCATCCGATTTTAAAAATGCAAAAACTAGGCGAAAGCGGCGGGCAGTTTTTGTATGAGATTTATAATTTTTTAAGCGCCGCCAAACGCCACTCGCGCCCGACCTCGCTGATAGAGGATCTCAAAAATAGCAAAATTTACGCTCTCATCGCAGATAGTCTCGCGACCAAGCGCGCCACGCAAAAAAACGGCAACATCGACGAAACGCTAAAAAAAGAGGCTCTAGAACGCATCGCGGGCAAGCTAGAGGTGCTTGGCGAACTAGCCAAAAACTACTCGGAGGCGGAGAAATTTTATAACTTTATCACGCTGGGCAGCAGCGAGATGAGCAGCGGCGAAGGGGTAAATCTGCTAAGCGTGCACGCCTCAAAGGGGCTTGAGTTTGATCTCGTTTTCGTAGTCGATCTCTCGCAAAATCGCTTCCCGAACCTCAAACTAATGAGCATGGGCGGCTCGCTCGAGGAGGAGCGGCGGCTTTTTTACGTCGCGGTCACGAGGGCGCGCGACGAGCTAATACTCAGCTACGCCAAATACGACAAAATCAAAAAGATAAACTATCAGCCGAGTCGTTTTCTGATAGAGGCCGGGATGGCTAGCGAGGGGATTTAGACCCGTTTTTGTTGCAGGCTTTTGTTTAAATTTAAGTCCAAAAAGCCCTAAAATACGAGTATTTTGATAAATTTAATAAATTTAGTAGTATAATTTTTAATCTTAAATCGAGGGAAATAAATGAAAATAAATTTTATAGATTTGCAAGGACAATACCGAAAATACAAAAACGAAATCGACGAGCAAATCGCGCAGACGCTAGATTCTAGCGCGTATATCGGCGGCCAAAAGGTCGCGCTGCTAGAGGAAAATTTAGCTCGCTTTAGCGGCGCAAAGCACGCCATAGCCTGCAGCAACGGCTCTAGCGCGATATTTATCTCGCTTCTAGCTCTTGGTATCGGACGCGGCGACGAGGTCGTCACGTCTCCTTTTACCTTTTTTGCGACCGCCGAGATGATAGCTTTAACGGGAGCTAAGCCCGTGTTCGTCGATATCGACGAAAAAACCTACAACATCGATCCAAGCCTAATCCAAGCCGCAATCACGCCAAAAACCAAAGCCATAATGCCCGTCTCGCTTTTCGGTCAAATAGCCGATATGAAACGCATCAACCAAATCGCCGCGAAGCACGGCCTAACCGTTATCGAGGACGCGGCGCAAAGCTTTGGCGCGAAGCAAGAGGGCGCAAGGTCGTGCAGTCTATCAAAGCTAGCCACGACTTCGTTTTTCCCTGCTAAACCGCTTGGCTGCTACGGCGACGGCGGAGCGATATTTACGAGCGACGACGAGCTGGCGCAAAAGATAAAAATTTTACTAAATCACGGCTCAAAAGAGCGGTATTTTCATAGCGCTATCGGCATAAACGGCAGGCTAGACGCCATCCAAGCGGGCGTTTTAAACGTGAAGCTAAAATACTTTGACGACGAAATCGCGCGCCGCCAAGAGGTCGCCGCACGCTACGAACAAAACCTAAAAAACGTCGTAACACCCTTTATAGAAAGCGGAAATACGAGCGTCTGGGCTCAGTACTGCATCCGCGTAAAAGATAGAGCTAGGATGCTAGAAATCTGCGCGCAAAAAGGCGTGCCGACCGGAGTTTATTACCCGCTGCCGTTACATTTGCAAGAGGTCTTTAAAGATCTTGGCTACAAAAAAGGCGATTTTGCCGTTAGCGAGCGCGTGAGCGAGGACATCATGGCGCTGCCGATGTCGGCGTTTTTGAGCGAGCAAGAGCAAGATTATGTGATAGAGGTTATCAATAATGCTTAAATTTGCCGTTATCGGCCTTGGCGTAATGGGTAAAAATCACGCCCGCACCCTGCAAAACGTAGCGGACGCAAAACTAGTCGCCGCGTGCGATCCTTTTACCGGCGGGGATTTTTGTTGTAAGCATTACGGCGACTTAGATAAGATGCTAGATAGCGAGGATTTGGACGCCGCCGTCATCGCGACGCCCACTTTTGCACACAAAGACGCCGCGATAAAATGCGCGCAAAAAGGCGTAAATTTACTCATAGAAAAGCCCTTAGCCTCTAGTGTTCCTCAGGCGCGCGAGATAGCGGAGGCGGCTAAAAAGCTGGGTATAAAAGCGGCAGTTGGACACGTAGAGAGATTTAACCCCGCAGTCTGCGCGCTAAAAAACGAACTAGTCCAAAGGCGAATTTACGAGATTCATACGACTAGGATTTCGCCGTTTCCGACTCGTATCGGCGACGTGGGCGTGCTAGCCGATCTTGCCGTACACGATATAGATTTGATTAGATTTATTAGCGGGGAGGAGATTTTGAGCTCGCATATCTTAAAATCCCGCCGCATCCACGCTAGCTGCGAGGATAGCGCAAATTTAAGCTTCGAGCTTAGCGGCGGCGCTACGGCCTGCGCTAGAGTTTCGTGGCTATCGCCGTTTAAAAAGCGAACCATCGAAGTCGTCTGCGAGAGCGGCGTTTTTGAGGCGGATTTGATCTCGCAGGAGCTTAAATTTTATGCGAATTTAGACGCAAACTCTTTTTCGCAAAAAAGCTGCTTCGTAAAAAAAAGCGAAGCGCTAAGCGGCGAGCTAAATGCCTTTACCAGCCTGCTAAAAGGCCAAAATAGCGATATCGCGACGCTTGAAGACGGCATCAGAACGCTTGAGGTTATCTCGTAGCTTTACGTATCAAAAA
This sequence comes from uncultured Campylobacter sp., assembly GCA_963518005.1. Classification (GTDB taxonomy): domain Bacteria; phylum Campylobacterota; class Campylobacteria; order Campylobacterales; family Campylobacteraceae; genus Campylobacter_A. The sequence goes on along the minus strand of CAUQJU010000025.1, from coordinate 4,843 downwards.
CCTAAATTTAGCGGTAAATTGGATGATTAAAATTTGGCTAAATTCGGCGCAAGTTTTCCGCCGCAAACGCTAAATTTAGGCTTATCTTAAAACTTGACTTAGTTTAGACCCGCCGGTCAAACTAGAGCGCTACGTTTTGCCATATTTTGGTTGCCGTTTGACCCAAGGCAAAGGCGCTGTAATTTTCTCCCGATTCTTGCTCCAAATATCGCTAAGTCCAAAACCATAATCGCAAACTCGGCCAAGCTAACTAACTAAAACGCAAGCTTGCCAAATTCCGCTAAGCCGCGTTTGTCCGGCTTGGTTCCTCTTCATCAAAGCTAATGGCTACAGCGCGCTTATCATCCTTCCCCGCAACGTGACAAAGCTAAAAAACGGCTGCTACTTTTTTTGCAAGTAGCAGCGAGTAGCCTACTAAATTTGACCTAAACGCACCATCTCACCGCATCAAAAATATTCGCCAGGCCGTTTTGGACTATTTATACGCTCTTAAAACAGCTAGACAATTATATTTTACAGCCTTGCGGTAATTGCGGCAATCTTTAACTTTTATGGATAACGCACAAAATTTAGGCGAAATAGTACGGTTTTTAAGACACTTTTGCTCTATAACGGTTTAGCTTCGCCGTCTTTACGCAAGCCTTTTGTAAAAAATATTTAAAATTCATTAGATTTAGTTTTTATATTTGCTCATTTATAAGTGAGATTTGCCAGTATCAAGCCGCCTGCTCTAAAGCCCTTCTAGGCCCGCGTCGTATCTTTAGAGTAAATGAAGTAATAATGAGAGCGGATTTTACAAAGCTAAATTTTAAATTTATGAGCTTAGATACCTTTCTTGCGGCGAATAATTTAAGATTTTCTAAATTTGCTTTGAGATTTGCCGTAGATTATGCGTATATTTTTGCGCCGTATTTTGCTTTTACTCAAGCTTAGTAAAAGGATGGTTTTTAAATTTAGCAACGAAATTTTATTTATCAAGTACCGCTTTTACATACAGATTTTGCGCCGTAGATATCGCAAACTAACGGGTAATATGGCATGCCACCGCCAAAATAAGTTCTAAAACTTCATTTGCCGCTAAGCACGTTTTGCATGCCCGCACCCTTTGCGCCGCCTCCGTCATAGATGCAAACGCCAAAAACTGCATCCCGGATTTTAACGAAAATGAGTAAGCCTAAATTTATTTTTTACTAAGTAGATCTTTTAAGCTTTCCTGCACGTCTTTGCCACGTAGCATCGCCGCGACCTCGTTTACTATCGGCGTATAGATGCCCTTGCCGGCGGCGATCTTTTCTATCGCGTATGATGTGTCCACACCCTCTGCAACCTCGCCTAAATCGTTTAGGATTTTATTTAGGCTCTCGTTTTTAGCAAGTCCCAAGCCCACGCGGTAGTTGCGCGAAAGCACCGATGAAGCCGTGAGAAAGAGATCGCCCGCCCCGCTAAGCCCCAAAAAGGTCTGCTGCTGCGCGCCGAAATACTCGCCAAATCTCGCCATCTCGACAAGTCCACGCGAGATGAGGCTGGCGCGAGCGCTGTTGCCAAGCCCTAGCCCATCGCAGATACCGCCTGCGATAGCGATGACGTTTTTATAGGCACCCGCGATCTCTGCACCGATAACGTCGCTACTAGCGTAGGCTTTGATATTTTGCTGGAAAAGCTCTGAGATCTCGCACGCAAGGGCTTCGTTTTTGGAATTTATCACGAGCGCGCACGGAAGGTCGTTTTGTATCTCCTTAGCAAAGCTCGGCCCCGATAAAAAGGCCAAATTTGCCGCATCTACATGCTGCTCGTAAATCTCGTCTAAAAAACGAAGGCTTGAAGTTTCGATGCCTTTTGAGGCGACTAAAATTTTCTGCCCGAAGTTTTTAAAATACTCTTTTAGCCAGCCACTAACGGACTGAGAAGGTATGGCAACTACGAGCAAATCGCGCTTTAGCGCCTCCTCTAGGCCGACAAAATGCGCGCCTTCAAGCTGCCTACGCGAGCTGATAACGCAGTCGTTTTTTTGCGAAAGCGCATGAAAAAGCGCGCTACCCCACGTCCCCGCTCCGATGATGGCTATTTTCATTTTTTCTCTTTTTTGTGATTTACGTTTATTTTAGCTAAATTTGATCGGCTTACTTCGCTTTTAGCGAAATTTATCGCTAACTTTTTGTAAAAATTGATCCCATGCTCGCCGAAAGCGTTTTAAATTTATCGCTACCGACGTCAAAGAAAGTCGAAATTTAAAACTATCGCAAAGCAAATTTAACTACTGAAACGCTAAATTTGCTCTATTTATTTAAGTTGCTCGCAGCCTTGCAAAGCTCGTTAAATTTAAACTCGGTTTAAAAGTTCAAATTTTACCGGTGCCGACTTTACGCAAAATAAAACGCGCTTAACTTTTCTAATTTATCCGGTTTGAGCGGCTTTGCGGCGCCGTATTTGAGGGTTTTAAAACCGCACGAGGATAAATTCGAGAAACAAATTTGATCCGTTTTTTATCAAATTTAACCTTTCTGGCTCCTGCAAACTCATAAATTTAGCAAAAATTTAATTCCAAAAGCTTGTTTAAGCCAAATTTAGCGCAAAACGGTCACGTCGGAAAAACAAAATTTAAGCGCCGAAACGACGAAATATATCCAAATTTACCCCAGTTTAGCCTTCAAAAGCTCATTTACTTTTGCAGGGTTAAACGCACCCTTACCCTCTTTCATCGTTTGCCCGACGAAAAATCCGAAAAGCTTGTCCTTACCGCTTTTATACTCGGCGACCTTATCGGCGTTCGCGCTTAAAATTTGATCTATTATCGCTATGATGGCCGAGTCGTCGCTAACCTGTTTTAATCCCAATTTTTCGATGACGGCGTCTACGCTCACGTCATTTTCCATTAGATAGTCAAGCACCCCTTTTGCTGCCTTAGCACTTATCGTGCCGTCTTCGATGCGGCGCAAAAGCTCTATCATCTTAGCCGAATTTACGGGCGATGTCTCGATCGTAGCACCGTTTTTTAGACGACCCAAAAGCTCGACGATGAGCCATGTTACGGCGAGTTTCGGCGATATTTTAGCTTCTACGAGTTCCTCGAAATACTTCGCCGTCTCCACACTGCTCGTTAAAATAAGCGCGTCGTCCTCTTTTATGCCAAGCTGGCGCTCGTATCTAGCAACCTTTTGCTCGGCAAGCTCGGGAATTTTGATCGCTTCGTTATACATCTCTTCAGGAATTTCGACTGGTAGCAGATCAGGATCTGGAAAATATCTATACTCGGCGCTATCTTCCTTGCCTCGCATTGAGCGCGTGACCAAATTTACGGTATCAAAAAGGCGGGTCTCTTGATAAACTTCCTCATCGTATTTGCCGTCTTCCCACGCTGCACTTTGACGCTCGACCTCGTAGTCGATCGCTTTTTGGATAAATCTAAACGAGTTTAAATTTTTAATCTCGACGCGCGTATAAAGCTTGCTGTCGCCTTTTGGGCGGATACTGACGTTGGCGTCGCAGCGAAAGCTTCCCTCTTGCATATTGGCGTCACTGATATTTAAAAATCGCAAAATCGAGTGCAGTTTTTTTAGGTACGCAACCGCCTCGTCGGAGCTACGCAGATCAGGCTCGCTCACGATCTCAAGCAGAGGCGTGCCGGCGCGGTTTAGATCGACTAGACTCTGTCCGCTCTCGTGGATATTTTTACCCGCGTCCTCTTCGAGATGCGCACGAGTGATGCCGATGCGTTTTTTCTCGCCGTTTACATCGATAAAAAGCTCACCCTTTTCCACTATCGGTATCTCAAACTGCGAAATTTGATAAGCCTTTGGAAGGTCCGGATAAAAGTAGTTTTTACGGTTAAAAACCGAGCGTTTATTTATAGTCGCATTTACCGCCGCACCGAAGCTTATCGCCTTTCTTACGGCCTCTTTGTTTAATACCGGTAAAGCTCCCGGCAGCGCCAGGCAGGTCGGACAAACGTGAGTATTTGCCTCATCGCCGAAGCTCGTAGAGCAAGAGCAGAAAATTTTAGTTTTTGTATTAAGCTGAGTATGAACCTCAAGCCCGATAACGACTTCAAACATAATTTGCCTCTTATTTAAAATTTAGGGCTTATTTTAGCAGGATTTTTATTTAAGTTAGATAAAAAGAAAGGGTTGCGTCCGCCGATTTTTAGCGTATTTTAGCTAGCGGACGCGTAAATTTAAATTTTAGTGTTCCTCGTGGCTGATCAAGATCGCGCCGGCAAGATACACGTAAGTAAGAATCATAAAGATAAATGTCTGCAAGCACGCCATAAACGTAAGCAAAACAAATGCCGGAAGAGCAGCGTACCACGCAAGAGCAAGCACGACCAAAAGGAACAAATCATCGCCCTTTATGTTACCGAAAAGCCTGAATGAAAGCGATACTATACGAGATAGATGCGAAACGACCTCGACGATAAACATTATCGGAGCTAGCCATTTGTTCGGTCCCATAAAGTGCGCGAAATACTTAATTATACCGTTTTGTCTAATACCCTCAAAGTTATAAAATATAAAAACAACGAGCGCCAAAGGAAGGGTCAAATTTAAGCTCGAAGTCGGAGCTTCAAATCCAGGTATTATGCCTATTATGTTGCTTACAAATACGATCAAACCGATGGTGGCAACTAGCGGCAGATACTTTCTAGATAGCGCTTCGCTACCTAGCACGTCCTTGCCCATTGACACGACGCCCTCTAGATATGCTTCGAGGATATTTTGCGTTCCGCGAGGTACGAGTTGCAAATTTTTAGTTGCAAATTTTGCCACGATAAGTACGATAATCGCAACCAAAACAAGATGTCCAGCGTAATTTACCGCATGAATAACATGGTCGTTAGTCGTAAAAA
>CAUQJU010000024.1:0-10693 GCA_963518005.1 uncultured Campylobacter sp. | reverse complement strand
GTGCCATCCGCTGCTAATCAGCGGCATAAACTGCGACATCGAGGAGTTAACCGAAATCTGCGCCTACAAGCTAACCGTTAGCGTCAAGATAGACGGGAAAACCGGCGTCGAGATGGAGGCGCTAACGGGCGTTAGCGTCGGTCTTCTAACGATCTACGATATGATAAAAGCGATAGATAAAACCATGCAGATAACAGACATCGCGCTAGAAAGCAAGAGCGGAGGCAAAAGTGGCGACTACGTGCGATCTAAATAAAGAACCAGAAATCATCTATCCAAATTTTTGGGAATACAAAATCATCGTGCTTGATAGTGATAACGCCGAAGCTATCGTGCAGGGCGTCGTAGGCGAGAGGCAACACAAGATAACGCCTTCAAAATCGAGCAAAGAGGGCAAATACAAAAGCTACAATCTAAGCGTTTTGGTTAATTCTAACCAGGAGCGATTAGAAATTTTTTCCGCGCTAAGACGCGTTTGCAAATACGTACTATAAGGACTTTCATGCAAAATTTAGTCTTCATCCAAACCATAAAAGAGAACAAAAACGACCCGCAAATTTCCGTTTTGATCAGGGAGTTTGCGCTAAGCGAGTTTAGAAAAAGCGTCAAAGGCGCAAAAAACGGCGACGCAAACGCGGCTCTGGCTAAAGAATTTGAGCAAATTTGCGAGGCGCTAAAAGGCGAGGATCTGCTAAACCGCCAAAACGTCGCCAACCTCATCCAAAGCGCAGGCGACGCGCTCAGCGAGGAAAAAGAGCAGTACATCCACCGCCTAATCTACGAAAAAGAGCAGATCGAGCGGCAAATTTACGCGCAAAAAGACGAGATCAAAAACGACGTGCGCGCACTGCTTGAAAGTATGGAAAATTTCATCAAAAGCAGCGACCTGGCGGATAAAGAGGAAATTTTAACCGCGATAGACGAAAAAATGCTCTGCGAGCTGCAAATGCTGGGAATCCTAAAAGAGACCACCGAAGCGGCGTTTCTAACCGCGATCGAAAAGGGCGACGACGTGAAAGACACGGTGGAGCAAATCGCCAAAAACGTCGTGCTTAGCGCGATAAACGAGGGGGAAGCGAGCAAAGAGCACATCCTAGAGATCGCAAGGACGGTCTGCGAGGCGGCGTGCGAAATAGCCGACGTCGATCAGGCCTTTGCCAAAGAGCTAATTAGCGGCGCGATCAGCGGCGTAAAAGAGGCGCTTGGCAAAAGGACGGAGAAATTTATCGAGGAGATCAAATTTGCCCCCGACAGCCAGACGCTGCTTGGCGAAGCTAAAGAATTTATAAGACTCGAGGAGAGATTTGTAGCGATGCTGCGCGATATGGCGCGCTCAGATGAGCCGTCTGCTGCCGTGATAAACGAAATCCTAGACGAGTCCGTCGATAGCTACTTGGCTAAATTTAAGCGCCTGCAAAACGACGTTTCGCGCCAGATCGAGCTTCAGTTAGAGGGACTAAAATTTAACGAAAATATCGATAAATTCGCTAGTCTTGCGGGGGCTAAATTTGAGGAGCTAAAGCGCGAAGTAACTCAAGCCGGCGATAAATTTAAAGAAAATTTTAACGCCAAAGAACGCCTCGAAGCGCTCAAAAAAGATATCGGCGACTTTGAAAAACGAACGCAGGAGAAGCTAAGCGCGATAAATGCGAGCGAGATCGGCGAAAATCTCAAATCAAAATCAAAAGAACTAGGCGAGAAGCTCTACAAAGCCGCTGAAAATCTCATAAAAAACGCCAAAGAAAAGATCGGCAAAAAAGAGGACGAGAAAAAAGACGAGTGAGCCCGACTTTGGCGATTTTGGCTAAATTTGGTAGCTTTTAAGGCGTTTAATTTATACTTTTAGCTCAAATTTAACGCCTTTTGCGACAAAAATAAGCGACGAAACAAAAACGATGAAAATAATCCAAAATCAAAAATTTTTTAAGCGAAATTTAGCGCAGTTAATAAACGAGTTAGCAGACCCAAGCGAAAATTCGGCGGCAAATCTAGCAGAGGGTCGTTTGATTGATTTTACAGACGATAAAAGCGCGCAAAACAAAAGTAGCGGCTGGCTAGTCTTTAAAAACGTAGAGTTTATGAACTGCGACATAGGGCTTGATAACGATCTCGCAAATCCGCAGACGATAAGCGGGGTAAATTTTATCGGGTGTACTTTTAGATCTTGTTTTTTCGGTCCTTGCGTTTTAAGGGACGTTTTGCTTGAAAATACTTGCTTTAACGACTACGGCATACTGGACTCCGTGCTCTTTTGCCGCGTCAAAATCAAGGGTAAAATCACCTCGTTTCGCATAAATAAATGCGGCTTTATGACTCATAAAAATCCAAAACTCCAGCGCAAAATAGACGCTTTTAGACAAGATTTTTACAGCCGTGCCGACTGGGCGCTTGATATCAGCGAGGCAAGGCTTTCTGGATTTGATTATGAGGTATCCCCGCGCGGCTTTTCGTGCTTGATACTTCAACGCAGTTTGTCGTAAGACGAGATAAATTTCACTCTCTAAATCAGCTTAGCTAGGAGTTTGAGAGTAAATTTAGCTACGTGACGGCGTATTTAAAAGATTTTTTAGAGGACGGCCGAGAGGACATCGTGCTAACCGTGCCGACGTCGCGTCCTAAAAAATTTAAAGAGCCCATAGCAGACGGCCTAAACGAGCTGCGGGCTTTGGGGCTAGCGGAGTAAAATTTATTAAATTTACCGCCTGGTTTTAGCATCAAATTTAATCGCTTACGCCGCGAAATAAACTAAATTTCAGCGCGAATTTTAAACCGAGCTTGGCTAAAAACTAACCCTTCAGCCGCAAATTATTCGCATGCGTTAGCGCGATAGCGATGGCATCGGTGATATCAAGCGGCTTGATCTCCTTCGTGATACCCAGAATTTTTTTAACCATAAAGGCTACTTGCTCTTTATCGGCCTTGGCTTTACCCGTGACGGTTTTTTTAACCTGAAGCGGCGTATACTCGGCGAAATCGCCGTGAAGCTGCAAAATTTTAAGACTGAGCGCTCCTCGAAACTGCGCGAGCTTCAAAACCGTTTTTGGATTATACGCAAAAAATATGTCCTCGATCGCCACTTCGTCAAATTTATGATTTTTAAAAATCAGGTCGAGTCCCTCGCAAAGTTCGGTGATTTGATACTGTAAAGAATTCGGTTTTATTTTGATTAGTCCCGCCTCGATCAAAAGAGTTTTCACGGGCGTCTTTTCGACGATCGCATAGCCGCAATTTCGCGATCCCGGATCGATTCCTAAAATTTTCATCTCGTCCTTTTCAATAGTTTTTCACGCTTTTTTCACACCGTGAAAAAACGAATTTCAACGCCATTTTAACAAATTTAAGATAAAATCTAGCGAATCAATCTTAAAGGCAAAAATTTGGTCGCAAACGAGGTTTTGGAGCTACTTTCCAAAGAAATTTTACCGTCGGAATTTGAATGCTACATCAAGCAGCTTAAATTTAACGAAAAAAGCTCAAATTCGACAAACGTCGTATTTAACGCGCCAAACGAAATAATCGCTAAATTTATCCAGACCAAATACGCCGCTAAAATCGCTCATCTTTTTGAAGTAAAAACCGGACAAAAGCCAGTCGTCGAAATTCAAGCCCCAACCAAAACCACAAGTAAACCGGCTAAAAAAGTGGACGTCAAAGAGATAAAAGCGCAAAGCAGCCTGTTAAATCCAAGCTACACTTTTGAAAATTTCGTCGTCGGCGACTCGAATCAATTTGCTTTTTTAAGCGCAAAAGCCGTATCTGAACAGCCGGGTAAAATTTACAATCCCCTTTTTATCTACGGTCCGACGGGACTTGGCAAGACTCACCTTTTACAATCGGTCGGAAATTTTTGTCTAAACGGCGGAAAAATGGTTATTTGCGTCACGAGCGAGCAGTTTATCACGGATTTTACTTATAACCTCAACAACCACTCGATGGAGCGATTTCGCGAAAAGTACCGAAACTGCGACGTTTTACTCATCGACGATGTGCAGTTTTTAGGTAAAACGGATAAAATTCAAGAAGAATTTTTCCATACCTTTAACGAAATTCACGCTAAAAACGGACAAATCGTGATGACATCAGACCGCCAACCAAAGTTACTAAAGGGATTTGAAGATAGGCTAAGAACGCGTTTTGAGTGGGGCATCATCGCCGATATCACGCCGCCAGAACTTGATACTAAAATCGCAATTATCAACAAAAAATGCGAATTTGATAAAATTTATCTTGGTACCGACGTCATAAACTATATCGCTACGAACATGGGCGATAACATCCGAGAAATCGAAAGCGCGATAATAAATTTGAACGCTTATGCAAGGCTAATGAGGCAGGAAATCACGCTAGAATTTGCTAAAAACATCCTGCGCGATCAGATAAAAGAAAAACGCGAAAATATAAATTTAGAGAGCATCGTAGAGACCGTGAGTAAAGAGTTAAATATCAAACCTAGCGATATGAAAAGTAAATCGCGCTCAAAAAATATCGTCGAGGCTAGACGCATCGTGATATATCTGGCTAAAAATTTGACGCCAAACTCGATGCCGCAGATCGCGCAGTTTTTTAATATGAAAGATCACTCGGCCGTAAGCCACAGCATCAAAAAAATAAACGAACTAATCGAAACGAACGAATATTTTAAAGTTCGCGTCGAAGAACTAAAAAATAAAATTTTAACCAAAGAGTAAAAACGTGAATAAAAGTGAAAAAAATCAAGGTTTTATTAACGCCACAAAATACCTATCTACGGGACTAAAAAAGGATATTAACATTTTCACGTCCCCTACTAATGCTACTAAAAGAAATTTAAAAACAAAAGGAAAAAAATGAAAGTCGCAATTAACAAAAACGCTCTAGAAAGCGTAATAAATAATGCTAATCCTTATTTAGAAAAAAGAGATTTAAGCGCTATAACTTCGCATATATTTATAGCAGCTAAAGACGGTATTTTAAGCATAAAAGCAACCGATCACGAAATCGGTCTAGCTTATAAACTCTCAAACGTCAAAATTATAGACGAAGGAAACGCTACCGCAAACGGTAAAAAGTTGCTTGATATCATAAGAAGTCTAAAAGACGAAGAAGTTACGTTAGAGACGCTAAATAACTATCTCTATATAAAGCAAAAAAACTCAAAATACAAACTTCCTATGTATAAATTTGAGGACTTTCCGAATTTTCCTACCGTAGAAAATAAAAATAAATTTGAAGTCGACGCCGTCATGCTAGGCCGAAGTCTAAAAAAAATATTCCCGAGTATCGACAACAATAATCCGAAATTTGAACTAAACGGCGCATTTATCGACATAAAACAAAACTACATCAACATAGTAGGAACCGATACTAAAAGGCTAAGTATCTTTAGACTTGAAACTCCTACGCAGAGTGAATTTTCGCTAATAATCCCAAAAAAAGCAATCGGCGAAATTCAAAAACTGTTTTTCGATAAAATAGAAATTTACTACGACGATACGACTTTGATAGCTCAAAGCTCGAATTTCGAGTTTTTTACGAAGCTAATTAACGGAAAATTTCCTGATTACAATAGAGTAATCCCGCAAGAGATAAAAAAACGTCTAAGATTAAGCAGAGATAAAATGATAGAAGGTATAAAAACCGTCTCAATTATGTCTGAAAGTACAAAAATAGTATTTGCCCCGCAAACTGTAAGTTTTGAGAGTATAGTAGAGGATAATTCGGAAGCTAAAACTTCGATTGATTTTGCAACGGGGCTTGAAAGCGAAATTTACGTCGGCGTAAAAAATAGATATTTGCTTGATTTCTTGCAAAATATCGAAGAGGAACATTTCGAATTTGGATTTAACGACTCGAATTTAGCCTTCACGGTTAGCTCAAATGAGCTAAAAACGGTAATCATGCAGATAAATTTATAAATAATAAAAAAGGTAAATAATGCAGCAAAATTACGGCGCGGAAAATATTAAAGTTTTAAAAGGACTCGAAGCGGTTAGAAAACGCCCCGGTATGTATATCGGAGATACCAATGTAAGCGGCCTACACCACATGATCTACGAGGTCGTCGATAACTCCATAGACGAAGCAATGGCGGGCTACTGCGATACGATAGACGTAGAACTAACGCGCGAAGGCTCTGCTATCATCACCGATAACGGACGCGGTATACCTGTCGATATGCACCCTACGGAAAAAATTTCAGCAGCTACTGTCGTTTTAACGGTACTTCACGCAGGCGGTAAATTTGATAAAGATACTTATAAGGTTTCAGGCGGTCTGCACGGTGTGGGCGTTAGCGTCGTAAATGCGCTTTCTAAAAAACTGGTCGTAAATATCAAACGAGACGGCAAACTACATAGACAAGAATTCTCAAAAGGCATCCCGCAAAGCGACCTAGAAGTTATAAAAACTACGAATAGAACGGGAACTCAGGTTGAGTTTTGGCCAGATGACAGCATTTTTGAGGTTACGGAATTTAACGATGAAATTTTAACTAAACGTTTTCGCGAGCTAGCCTATCTAAATCCAAAAATAACGATAAATTTTAAAGATCAAAGAAACGGTAGAAGCGAGAGTTTTCACTACGAGGGCGGACTTGAGAGCTTTGTAACGGATATGAATAAAAACGAAGCCGTAAGTAAAGCCGTATCCTTTAGCGGCGGCGAAGAGGACATTTTAGTCGATTTTGCGCTGATGTACAACGATACTTACAGCGAAAATTTACTAAGCTTCGTAAATAACATCAAAACCCCTGACGGCGGTACGCATGAGGCGGGATTTCGCGCGGGTCTAACTCGCGTGATAACAAACTATATCGCAGCAAACGCCGCAGCACGCGAAAAAGATACGAAAATCACCGGCGAAGATATCCGCGAAGGCCTAATCGCGGTGGTTAGCGTAAAAGTTCCAGAGCCGCAGTTTGAAGGCCAAACGAAAGGAAAACTAGGCTCAAGCTACGTAAAACCTATCGTTCAAAAGATGGTTTTTGAGGTACTTAGCAAGTATTTTGAAGAAAACCCGATTGAAGCTCGCGCGATAATGGAAAAAGCGCTGATGGCGGCGCGCGGACGCGAAGCTGCCAAAAAAGCTCGCGATCTAACGCGTAAAAAAGAGGGTCTAAGCATAGGAACTCTACCCGGTAAACTAGCCGACTGCCAGAGTAAAGATCCAGCTATCAGCGAGCTTTATCTGGTGGAGGGCGACTCAGCTGGCGGCTCGGCCAAACAAGGACGCGATAGAGTATTTCAGGCCATTTTGCCGTTAAAAGGTAAAATCTTAAACGTCGAAAAATCGCGCTTAGATAAAATTTTAAAATCAGACGAAATAAAAAATATGATAACCGCGCTAGGTTGTGGCATTGGCGACGAATTTGATGCCGAGAGGCTTCGCTACCACAAAATCATCATCATGACCGATGCCGACGTCGACGGTAGCCATATTCAGACGCTGCTTTTGACGTTTTTCTTTAGATTTTTACACAAAGTCGTGGAAAACGGTCATATCTATCTAGCTCAACCGCCGCTTTACCGCTATAAAAAGGGTAAAAAAGAAATTTATCTAAAAGACGAAAGAGCGCTTAATGAATTTCTAATAGAAACCGGCATCGAAGGAGTTGAGTTTGAAGGTATAGGAAATGCTGATCTCATAGACTTTTTAAAGATAGTCGCAGCTTATAGAAGCGTGTTAAAAGAGCTTGAAAAGCGTTTTAGCGTGATTTCTGTGGTTAGATTTATGATTGAAAATCCAGATATCGTTTCAAAAAGTTACGGCGAAATTTATAAAATTTTGAAAAATTATTTAGAGGCGCAGGGACACAATATCCTAAACTCATACGTCAGCGAAGAAGAAGCGCGAATTTACGTACAAACCGAAAGCGGCCTAGAAGAGCTTTTAGTAAATGAAAATTTATTTACAAATCCGCTTTACGAAGAAGCGCTTTATATCAGTCAAAAGATAAAAGAGCGCGGCATCGAGCTAAAAGGCGACGTGATAGACGTACTAGATGAGATCGAAAAAAATGCTAAAAAAGGTGCCTACATACAGCGCTATAAAGGCCTTGGCGAGATGAACCCCGAGCAGCTATGGGAGACGACGATGAACCCTGAAAACCGTCGTTTGCTAAAAATAAACATAAATGACGCCATAAGCGCGTCGGATACATTTAATCTCTTCATGGGCGACGAGGTCGAACCGCGAAGGAACTATATACAAGAGCACGCAAAAGACGTGAAACATTTGGACGTGTAAAATGCTAAAATCAGAACTAAAAGAGAGATCCCATCGGTTTAAAACCGCACTTGAAGTATCTTCGATACTTTTTTTTAGTATTATCATTTTAGTTTATATTTTTATCAAAAAAGATGAGGTTAAATTTGACGCCGACGACATTATTTTAATCACGATTTTGGTTTTGTGTCAGGTTTATTTTACGGTTTATAAAATTTATCAAAGCTTTCAAACAAGCACGTTAGATCAGATAACTAAGGCTTTTAGTAGAGATGAGATTTTACGCCTACTTTCAAAACAGGCTTCTAAATTTAAAGGAAAGAGTGGCGGTAATGCGGTAATGCTAAAGATCGAAAATTTAAACGATCTAAACGAGCGTTATAGCTTTGTAAGCACCGATATTTTGCTAAAACGATTAGTCGAACGACTAGAAAAATTTCTAAACGAAAAAGTCTCTAAGAATACGCTTATCGGCAGATATTCAAACGAGTATTTTTTGATCTTTTGCGAGAGTAAAAATACCGAGTTGCTCCATCTTTTAAGCGTTTTTGAGAAGACTCTTTTAAACGACGGGATTTATAATATCGAGTTAAAGATTAAATTTGACGCCGTAGATATAAACCACTCCGCAAGTCTTAAAAATACGGTCTCTTATCTAATCCAAAAGCTAAATGAAGAAGATAGCGAGGATAAAGTAGACGTTACCGACGACCTTGAAAAAGACGTCTGTAACTGCATCGATATGCAAAGATTTATTTTTCAAACCCAACTCGTTAAAAGCCTTCGCTTCGGACAAAATTTAAAAAACGTTTTAATCAAAATTTATACCGATATGCAAGGCCTAGTCTCAAAGCGAAAAGTACAAAATATCGTAAATAAAAACGGCTACGAGGTACTTTTTGATATAAATATTATTAAAAAATTATCCGAAATTAAATTTAAAGATAACGATCCGATTATGATTGAAATTTCATCCGTTTCGCTTAGAAATATAAAATTTATAAATTTTATAAAAGAGTTCGCACAGATGGGAAAGATCGATCCAAATCGCATTATTTTCGAGTTTAGCGAGAAGTTGGTGTATGACGAGATAAATAGATTTAAAGAAATCTTAACGGAGTATAAAAATCTAGGTTTTCGCTTCGCGTTAAATAAATTCGGCGGTAATAATGCCGGATTTGAGTATTTTAAATTTTTGCCGATAGATTTTGTTATCTACGACATAGAATTTAACAAAAATATCAAAAATGATAAATTTAAAACTCTGTTTGAAAATCTAAATTTGACCGCGAAAAGAGTAGGCGTAAAATCCATCGTGAGATTTGTGGAGGACGACGTGTTTTACAACATCGCGGAGCGCTATCAAACAGACTTCGCGCAGGGCTTTTTCATAGAGAAGCCAAAAGAAATTTAAAGGAAAAAAAATGCAAGAAAACGAGGTCGTAGAGCCAAAATACGGAGAGAAAATAATAAGCGAATTTGACGTAGAAAAAGACCTGGAAATCTGGGAAAACAAACATGAACGCGACTACAAGATAAAAATAACGCTGCCGGAGTTTTGCTGCTTATGTCCGCGCTCGGGGTATCCAGACTTTGCGACGATATATCTTGAGTACGTGCCGGCTAAATTCGTTGTCGAGCTAAAAGCAATCAAACTTTATATCAATAGCTTCATGACGCGCAACATCAGCCACGAAGATAGCATAAACGAAATTTACGGCGTTTTAGAACGAAAACTGGCGCCAAAATGGATAAAAATCACGGGAGACTTTAACCCACGCGGCAACGTCCATACCGTGATCGAAATTTGCTCGGACGAGATAATCAAAAAAACAACGCAAGAACAAAGCTTTGAAGCGCCAAAATTTGAAAAATTTACGCGAGATAGCGACCGAAGTTTTGGTATAGGCAGTTACGGCGGACGCGAGTCTAAATTTAGCAAAGACGGCTCTCGCGGTAAGAGTTTCGGAGCCGATAAAAGAGGCGCAAAAACCGGCGATAGAAAACCTCGCGCGAGCAAAGATAAATTTGACGACAAACCGCGAAGAACGGGCAATAAAGATGGCTTTAAAAAGCCTGAATTTGCCGGCGAAAAGCGCGCTCGCGTCGTGAAAAAATCGGACGATAAATGATAAGCGCGCAGCTGATCGAGCACATTTTTAAGGCCGCATCAATCTCGCGCTGGAACGACTATCCCAAGATGACGAATTTAGTCGAGCTTGATAAGCTGGCGCATAAAGTTATCATTGCGTATTTCATCGCAAAGCTCGAGCATAATGCCGATATGAACTACATCATCGAGGCGGGTATTTTCGAGTTTCTCGCGCGCGTCGTGGTTACGGATATACGCCCCGATGTGTTTCATCAGATGCAAAAAACCAAAAACGAGCAAATAAACGCCTGGGTGCTAACAATCCTAGAAGGGCTCGTAAAAGACGTCGAGGGCGGTAAATTTTTAGAGCGGATGCGCCGCTATCTCACGCACAAAGAC
>CAUQJU010000023.1:0-10718 GCA_963518005.1 uncultured Campylobacter sp. | reverse complement strand
AAACATATCTTTTTGGAGTTTTTATGACTAAAATTTTGAGATTTATATTCGCTTTGTTTATCCCGTTTGCGCTAAATGCAGCGGATACGGACTACACGCCTGAGATACAGAGTATAAAAGATTCATTCGTAAGTATCATGCAGCAGTATAAAGAGGGCAAGATCGACGAAGCCAAAACCGCTACGCAAAATGCGTATTTTGGACATTTCGAAAATATTGAAGCCGCAATCAGGGTAAATTTGGGGCAGAAAAAAGCCTACTCGATGGAGTCTAAATTCGGCAAAATCCGCAAAGCCATCATCGCTAAAAAACCGGTAGAAGAGATACAAGCCATAATGGACGATCTAAATAAAGAAATGGATGAGGTTTTGCCGGTTATAAACACCGGACATAAGCTAGTCGGGGAGTACTCCGATCCTAAAAACGCAGACGCCGCGCAGACAGCTAAAGCTACTGAGGCTAGCCAAGCTACGGCGCAGCCTGCAAGTAGCGCCGCTATCGAGCCGCACTGGCAAGTGGTTTATAACGACATAAAAACAGCCCTTAGCGCTGCGGGCGCGGCTTATGAAAAGGGCGATAAAGACGCAGCAAAGCAGCAGATAAACAACAAAGCCAAATTTGAGCTATATCGCAACACGAAGTTAGAAGAGGCTATCCGTAGATTTATAGACGGCGGTCAGGGTATCGACGGCGACATCCAAAAACGCATGGGTTCGGCGATAATAGCGATAAACAACGATGTAGCCGCCGACGTACTAAAGTCAAATTTGGAAGAGCTTGATGCGCTGATATACGAAAACGTCGCCAAGCTACCTATGGACTCGGGCTCGCTAGCTACCAACGTAGTTTTGCCTGATAGCGCCGAGGATGACGCGGCTACTGATTTTGCGCCCGTCGTTGCAAACATAAAGGCAAAAATCGCCGATGCGATCAAACTTTACGCCGCAAAAGACGTAGATAAAGCTATGAGCGATGCGCAGGATATTTACTTCGACGAGTTCGAAGGTAGCGGCATGGAAAACAAAGTAGGCGCGATAGACGTAGGCCTAAAAACTAAGATAGAAGGAAATTTCGGCGAAGTAGTCGCGTTGATGAAAGCGGGCGTGAGCGTCGAGAGACTCCAGCAAGCAGCCGATAACCTAGGCGCAAATTTAGACGCCGCGTTAGAAAAAACAAGCGGCAGTAGCTCGCCTTGGGCGCTATTTGTTTACGCGCTTACGGTCATACTTCGCGAGGGATTTGAGGCGCTTATCATCGTGGCGGCAGTCGTGGCGTATCTGCTAAAAACCGGCAACGAAAAGCGCATGAGTATCGTTTATAGCTCGCTTGGCGTAGCGGTCGTGCTAAGCTTTGTTATGGCGTGGATTATGAATTTGATATTTGCCGGCGCTGCAGGTCAAAAAAGAGAGGTGATGGAGGGCGCGGTGATGCTTATCGCCGTGGGACTACTCTTTTACGTCGGTTTTTGGCTGCTTTCAAACGCAGGCGCGAAAAAATGGAGCAAATATATCCAAAGTCACGTCAGCGAGTCGATATCGGCTGGTTCTGCTAAGGCGCTTTGGTGGACGGTATTTTTAGCCGTATTTAGAGAAGGCGCGGAGACCGTGCTTTTCTATCAGGCGCTTATTTTCGACGCTAAAGATAGCGCAGGTTACTCGATGATAGCGCTGGGATTTGTAGTGGGGCTAGTCGTCTTGCTTGTTACTTACTACGTATTTAAAATTTTTGCTATCAAAATCCCGATCAAACCGTTTTTCTTGGTCACTTCGACGATCATCTTTTATATGTCGATCGTGTTTGTGGGCAAGGGACTTATGGAGTTCGTCGAGGGTAAAATTTTCGTTCCGACTAAGATCGAAGGCTTCCCTACTATCGAGTGGCTGGGCATTTATCCGTATTACGAGAGCTTGATACCGCAGGCTATCATGGTAGCGGCGCTAATCATCGGCGTGATCATAATGAAAAACAAGCAAGCCAAAGAGGCTTAAATTTGACGTTTCCGGCTTCGCGGGTTGCCGCGAAGCTTAAAAATAAATTTACAAACCAATTAAAGGAGAGAACATGAACAAATTCGTTAAAACAGCTTTGGCATTCAGCCTTGCTGCTTCAGTTGCCCTAGCAGGCGAGTTTCCTATCGGCGATCCGGTAGAAATCAACGGTATGGAGATAGCTGCCGTTTATCTAGAGCCTATCGACATGGAGCCAAAGGGCATCGACCTAGCTCCTAGTAAAGCCGACATCCACCTAGAGGCCGACATACACGCTATCGAGGGAAACAAAAACGGCTTTGCGGCTGGCGAGTGGATTCCTTATCTAAAAGTTAATTACGAGCTAAAAAACCTAGATAACGGCAAAGTTAAAAAAGGTACGTTTATGCCTATGGTCGCTCAAGACGGCCCTCACTACGGAGCCAATCTAAAAATGGATACGGGCGTGGGCAACTACGAGTTAAAATTTCATATAGAAAATCCTGAAAAACAAGGCTTCGGTCGCCATGCGGATAAAGAAACCGGCGTAGGTAAATGGTTTGAGCCTTTCACTACGACTTATAAGTTCCAATATACCGGAGCGCCTGCTAAATAATTCGGGCTTAGAGCGGCTAAGCCCGCTCTAAATTTCACTTAAATTCTCAAATTTTAGGGCTGATCATGTCTATATATTTCGTCCAAGTTATCTCATCGTTACTGGGATTTGTCCTTTTTGCAGCGTTAAACAACGACAAAAAGAGCCTAAAAGCGCTGTTTTTACCCTCGGTTTTGGGTATCGCAGTGGGCATAGTCGTTTTTAAGATCGCTAGACTCACGCTTCACGACGCCGGCGTGAAAATGGTGTTTGACGCAGCTACTTTGGTATTTTTGCTAGTTAGCGCGCTTTGGATTTTTATCAAATTTAACCCTGCAAAGATGATAACGTTTTTCGCTCTCGGTGCGGGCTACGGCCTCACGTACGCTCACGCTAGCGCGAATTTTCCGGTATTTGCCGGCGAGCTACTTGATACGCAGTCTATCATCAGCCTATTTTTGATGATATTTGCGTTTTTGCTTTTACTGATTTTATTTTTCGTCGTTTCAAATTTAAAAGAGTGCCTATGCAAGCACGTCTTACGGACGTTTTCGCTTCTTTTACTTGCGGTTTTGATAGTGCAGGCTATTTCAAACACGGGGCTTGAGTTTATGCGGGCGGGCATGATACCTACGTATCCGTGGGCGCTCTCGCTCGTGGCTAAGGGCATTTATTATACGACGTTTGCGCAGTATTTTTTCATCTTTTTAGTTTTGGTTTTGGCGGTTATAAATTTCAAAAAACGCCCGGCTCCGCTGGTAAAATCAGTCGTGGGCTCAAATAAATTTAGATTTAACAACGCGGCTAGAAATTTCATGGCGGCAAACTCAAAAAGCAGCATAGCTATCGTCGTTACGGCTCTGATTTTCGGACTCTACTACGACCTACACGCATCTAAACCGCCTGAGATCTCAGATCCTATCGTCGTAGAACCCGTAAACAACGAGTTTAAATTCGACGTCCAAGAGCTAGCCGACAATGAACTACACCGCTACGCATACATAAACGACGAGGGCAGGGAGATAAGATTTTTTCTTTTAAACCGCTTTTCCGACCGTGCTTCGCCGATCATCGTCTTTGACGCGTGCGCGATATGCGGCGATATGGGCTATGTCAAAAAGGGCGGCGATCTCATCTGCATCTCGTGTAACGTGCGCATTTTCTTGCCGTCGGTCGGCAAAGAGGGCGGCTGCAACCCGATACCTATGCCTTTTGAATTTGACGGCAAATTCGTAACCGTGACGCTAGATACCATCCAAAGCGGCGCAAACTACTTCTCAAAAGTCATCGAAAAAATGGTGCTAGATCCTGTAAGCCGCAAAAAAGTAAGCAACATCGGCTCGAAATCTTATTTATACTACAACAGGACGTATTTCTTTGAAAACGAAAAAACTCAGGCGGAATTTGAAGCCAACCCTGAAAAATACGTCGATATAAACGGGACTTTAAAATGAAAAATATGCAACTAAGGCTCATAAAAAGCTCGATCACCGGTTCGAAGGTGCAAAAAGGAATGGCCTTTATTACCATACTTTTGGCGACGGTTTTGATCGCTTGTATGCTAAATATCACGCTAAAAATCGGCGATCAGATCGCTAGCGAGCTGCGCGGCTACGGCTCAAACATCGTCGTCTTGCCAAAGGGCGAAGCGCTAGCTATCGAGATCGAGGGTAAAAATTTCACTCCGCTAAAATCGCAAAACTACCTAAAAGAAGAGGATTTGCATAAGGTAAAGGAAATTTTTTGGCGAAACAACATCGTGGCGTTTGCTCCGTTTTTAAACGGCGAGGTAAAAGACGCTAGCGGCGAAAAATACCAAATCACTGGCACTTGGTTTGATAAATTTGCAAACGTAGCCGACGAGCCGGAGTTTAAAACTGGCGTGAAAACGCTATTTGGCTTTTGGGCGGTCGATGGCAAATGGATAGAGGACGACGACGCGCAAAACGTACTCGTGGGCGAAAATTTAGCCGCGAAGCGAAATTTGAGCGTCGGCGGCGAGCTAAATTTAAACGGTCGTAGCGTAAAAATCGCGGGCGTGCTAAAAGGAGCCAGCGAAGAAAGCTATAAAATCGTAACCTCGCTAAAGCTCGCCCAGGAGCTTTTAGGCAAGCCCGGACAGTACTCAAAAGCCGAGGTTTCAGCGATGACGATCCCCGAAAACGACCTCTCCGTCAAGGCCAGGCGAAATCTAGACAACCTAGATAGCGCCGAATACGATATGTGGTACTGCTCGGCCTACGTTAGCTCCATAGCCTATCAGATCGAGGAGAACTACGCGGGCGTAGCGGCCAAGGCGATGATGCAAGTAAGCGACGCCGAGAGTAACATCGTGAAAAAAATCCAAAGCCTAATGGGTATCGTTAGCATCATCGCGCTTGCGGTCTCCTCTATCGGCATTACATCGCTGATGACCAGCGAAATTTATAGACGTAAAAAAGAGATCGGCCTGCTAAAGGCCATAGGTGCTAGCAACTTTGAAATTTACGCCCTTTTTGCGAGCGAAAGCCTAGTCGTGGCGTTTTTTGCGGGTATTTTGGGAGCGTTTTTGGGCTACGCGCTAAGCTACATAATCGCTTACAGTATCTTTGGCTACGGCATCGGCATCGCGTGGATCGTGCTTCCGCTTAGTATCGCTTTTGCGCTTCTTATCTCGATCGCGGGCTCGCTCGTGCCGATGAGAAGCGTAGTTAAACTCTTGCCTGCGGAGGTGCTATATGATCGCAAATAAGGGCTTTTTTTATAACGTTATCTTTAAAAGCCTGCGCTTTGGCGCGGCTAGAGTGGGCGTCATCATCGTCTCTATCTTGCTTGGCGCATGCGTGACGGCGGCCTTTGTAAACGTATATCTGGATATCGACTCAAAAGTAACGAAAGAGCTAAAAAGCTACGGCGCAAACGTGGTTTTCGCTCCGGCAGACCCCGTTAGCGACGCGGTAAACGAGGCTAAATTTAACGAAAAGATCGCCAAAATCCCAGGCGACAAGCTAATCGGACAGAGCGGATATCTTTTCACTCAGGTAAACATAGGCCCAACGACTGCTATCGCCATGGGCGTCAAATTTAGCGATCTAACGCGGGTTAAGCCGTTTTTAGAGGTCAAAGAGGGGCAAGGCATAACGCTTGATTTTGACGAGAGAAACGCGCTAATCGGCACCGATCTAGCCAAACAAAGCGGCTTTAAGGTCGGCGACACGATCGAAGTAAGACAAATCGGCGCGAATTCGGGCGAAAAGGTAAAAATCCGCGGCATCGTGCAAGACGGCGACAAGGAGGACTCGCTGCTCATCATCTCGCTATCTCTGGCGCAAAAGATAGCAAACGAGCCAAATACCCTAAACTATGCAGAAGCCGTAGTAGCAGGCAAATTTGACTACATCAGCGAGCTTGGCAAAAGCCTTAGCGACGAGCAAATTTCGGTTAAGCCCGTGGCTAAAATTTCAAAATCAGAGGGCCTAATTTTAGACAAGATTAAGCTTTTGATGGCGCTTGTTAGCTTTGTTATCTTGCTCATCACTTCTATGTGCGTGAATACGACGTTAAGCGCGATTTTATTCTCGCGCTCAAGAGAGATCGCGCTGCTTAGAGCGTTGGGAGCTAGCAAGAAAAACGTGTTAAATTTGTTTGGCGTCGAGACCTTCGTCACGGCGTTTGCGGCGGCTTTTGCGGGCGCTATTTTAGGCTACGGCTTAGCGCAAATTTTAGGCTATGCGATTTTTGATTCGAGCATCGATTTTAGATTTATGAGTATACCGATAGCGATGGTTATCTCGCTCGTTTTTGCGGGCGTGGCCTCGATCTATCCGATCAAACGGGCGCTAGAAAATAAGATGGCCGATATTTTAAGAGGAGAATAATATGCAGTACGCGATAAGATTAAACGGGATAGAGAAAAGATTCGGCGAAGTAAGAGCGCTAGAGAGCATTACCTTTGACGTAAACGCCGGCGAGTGGGTCAGCATAATGGGCCCAAGCGGCAGCGGCAAAAGTACGCTGGTAAATATACTCTCGCTGATGGACGAGCCAACCGCAGGCACGTACATGCTAGGCGGAGACGACGCTAGCAGGCTTAGCGACGAGGAGACGCTCAAATTTCGCCGCGAAAAGATCGGGCTGATATTTCAGCAGTTTCACCTCATCCCCTACCTAAACTGTGTCGAAAACGTGATGATAGCTCAGTACTATCACAGCAGCGTGGACGAAGAGGACGCTAAAAAGGCGCTCGAGCGAGTGGGGCTTGGACACAGGCTAGATCACCGTCCGAGTCAGCTTAGCGGCGGCGAGCAGCAGCGTCTGTGTATCGCGCGCGCCCTGATAAACGATCCTGATATCTTGATAGCCGACGAGCCGACGGGCAACCTCGACGAAGCAAACGAGCGCGTAGTTTTGGAGCTGTTTCAAAAGCTGCGAAGCGAGGGCAAAACGATCCTGCTCATCACGCACAACCCTGATCTTGGGCAGTTTGGCGACAAGATCGTCTATCTAAGGCACGGCAAGATGGAAAATATCCACTACGTGAGCGACGGCGAGCGTGCTCAGGCATGCGAGAGGCTAGCGAGCGAGCCAAAGGGTCAAAGCGCCTTTGCGACGGTTTAAATTTGGGAGAATTATGATAAAAAAATATATATTATTAGTCTTTGCGGCGGCGATGATAGCGGGCTGCGGAAATAGCGGCTTTGATAAGCACCACATCAGCCTAAACTCGCCAAAGGGCGTTGATACGCACTATTTTCCCGAGGGCAGGCGGCTTAAAACAGACGGCAAGCCCTATATGCTCTTTTTCTTTGGCACATCCTGCGGCGCCTGCGTAGCGCAAGCTCCGATCGTAAATGAAATTTACTCCGAGCTTAAGGACAAATTCGGCGTTTACGGGATATTTGGACCCAGCCTTGGCTTTGATAAAGATATCGACATGGTGAAGCACCACGGCATCGCCTACGACGTCATTAGCGATAAAATTTCGGTCGATTATTTCAGCAAGGCAGTGGGCGGCGTGATGGGCGTGCCTGCAATTTTCGTCTTTGACGGCGAGGGCAATCTCAAAAAGCGCTTCATCGGGCTCACTCCAAAAGCTACTCTTGAAAACGAGATCAAGTTGGTATTATAAATTTACTCAAACGTAAAGATTTAGTAGTAAAATACGCTTAAATTTGATCCTAAATTTGACCCGTCCGCGTTAAATTTGCGGCGGTCAAATTTGAGCGAGGAGACGCGAAATGAAACTAAAAATTTTCTCTATTTTGCTATTTGCGATTTTTTTCGTAGGTTGCGGCGAGCCCCGCACGCCCGAGCTTTACGCTAGAAGCACGATGCCTATTTTTATCACCAATGGCGACGTAAAAAAAGCCTCGCGCAGCGTCTACGTTTACTTTAAAAACTCCTCGGGCTACGCAAATACGCTAGAAAACACCGTGCGAAACAAGCTACTGCAAAACGGCTTTACCCAAAGCATGGATCAAAAGAGCGCCGATATCGTGATAATGGGCGATTTTGCGGGCTTGCAGCGCTTTGAGCGACGCGAACGCCCGCGCGCGTATATGAGCATGGGCTATGGTTTCGGTAGCTACGGGCGCGCACGAAGTATGGGCTTTGGCATGCTTTTTGGCGACCCGTTTGACGATGATTTTTACGACAGGACGGATTATTATCTTTATAGAGCCTTTATCAGCGTGATGATCCGCGCAAACGGCAGCGAGCAAAGGACAAATCTCGAGATCGAAAGCGGGCAGAATCTTTATTCGCCAAGCTACATAATCCCATACATAGAAGAAAAGGCGGCGACGCAGATACTTAGTTTCTTTTATCCTTAGCGGCTTGTCTTTTTCCTTTATACTTCGTTGGAAACTCGGTCGGCTTCGGTCACGGACGACTAGTCCGCTCCCTCGCCTCCGTCGTTTCCGCCTCGTCTAAAGAAAAAATACTTCGCCTTATCGTTTTACGTTCAAATTTAAAGTCAAATTTGTAAATTTCGGCTTCAATTTTACCCACCGAGACCTGCATCTTGAAAATGTTAATTTGAGTTTTTAAATTTGACGTATCAACTCAGGCTATTCCCTCTTTGCCTAAAATTTTCTTTTATCAAATTTGACTTTGCCAACACCTAGAGAAACAAAACCGCGCGAAATTTATAAATCTTATCTTAACGAAAATCAAGAAATACTCAAATACTTTTCTATATAATTGTGATAGGAAAAATCAAAATTATCATAAAGGATTTTAAATGAGATTAGCTATCAGTCTGGCTGCGGCTGCGACGGCGCTATTTGCAAACGGCGCAAATCCCGACGTCATAAAGCCGATAAAGGATTTTACGCCTCCGCCGCCTTATGCGCCAAACATCGCCCAAAGCGCGTTTCCCGAAAATCAATTCGACCGCGCGCCAAGGGATGATTATTTTTTTGTGACGGATTTGCTCGATAATTCGATGGATAAATTTCACGTCGCGGGTGGCTTTTACGGCAGGGCGTTTTATAGTTCGGGACTTTTTAAATACCGTGGCGCAAATTTCTACACGATTTTAAACGCGAACTTTTCTAAAGCCAACCGCTACAAAGACGGCGGCGGCAGGACGTGGAACTACGGCTACGCTAGGCAAGGGCAAAGCGCGGTCATGGGTTTCGTGCCTAGCGAGCTAAGCGAGTTTAGATTTACGCTCGTGCACGATAATATTGACGACGACAAGCAGCCTCACCATCTCATGGATGCCGTCAAAACCGAGCGATACGTCGGTAAATTTAACGCTCGTATCGGCGCAGAAGATCTATCAAATACGCTAAATTTCGAGCTGATGCTGCGCGACGTGAGCAGAAACGCCGATAACTACCGCCTAAGAAGCGCGGCGCAGACGGTCAAGGTCGAACTGGATAGAAAAATCGTGGACGCCGAGCTAAAATACGACGCGGACTTGGGCGACTTTCATAATCTGGCTGGTATCAGCTATCAGCACGATAATCATGAGGGTAAAAGGTACGTAAAACAGCCCGGCGGCTGGGTTTTTAACGGCTATAGGTTTGCCGACGTGAGAAATAAACGAACGAGAATTTTTGATACGCTGAGTTATAAATTTAGCGACGCTCACAAGCTTAGCCTTGCGCTAAACTACGACTGGATGAAGTCAAATTTAAAGGGATTAAACGAGCCTTATTTCGCACCTGCCGCACCGCTTAGGACGGTAAAAGGGCTTATTCGCAGCGTTTATGGATATGATTTTGACGGTAGCGTCAAGCAAGACGGCCTAAGCGCCAGCCTAAAATACGATTTTACGCCAAACGAGCTAGATAGCTACTACGCGGCGCTCGAGAGCCTGCAGCGCATACCCGGCAACATGGAGCGATTTAACGCGCTTTACGGTCCGATGAATAACGGCTGGGTGAGCAACCCGCTGCTAAAGCCCGAGCGTCACAACCGCGTAAATTTGGGCTTTACCTATAAGAGCGAATTTTATAAAGATTACTTAAGCTCGCGTCAGGGCGAGGATAGCTTTAGCGTTGGCGGGTACTTTATCGCAGACGACGCGCAGGATCTAGTTATCTACGATCGCCGCCATGCTGCTTCGTCTACGCCGCAAATAAACAGAAACGCCGTCATCACGCGTAACGTCGATGCTAGAATTTACAGCGTAAATTTGCGCGGTGAGTATAATTTCGCGCGAAATTTCGGGCTAAAAACATCGTTATTTTACAACTACGGACAAAACAAAACCGACGGCAGACCGCTCTATCAAATTCGCCCGTTTGAGGCAAATTTGGCCTTTGATTACAAAGACTACGCTAGCTTTGGCAGCTACAACATCGGCACCGCGGTGCGCTACGTAGCAAAGCAAAATAGAGGCGACTTCGATAAATCCATCGGCTTTGGTATCGACAAGCGCGAAGCGGCTAGGAGCTTTGCGACGATGGACGTTTACGGCGGATTTGAGTTTAAAAACAGCTGGGGCGTGAGGCTTGGCGTGACGAATATCTTTGACAAAGATTACGCAGAGTTTATCAGCGGCGAGCACGTAGGAGCGCTAGATCCTGATCCGGTGGTGCGTGCGCCGGGGAGGGCGGTGTTTGTTAGCTTTCACTCTAGCTTTTAAAATTTGAGCGGCGGCTCGTATCGTGAGCGCTTTTTGCGGAGTTTGATAAAATTTAGCTCGGCAGACTACATGTCTAGCC
>CAUQJU010000022.1:0-10970 GCA_963518005.1 uncultured Campylobacter sp. | reverse complement strand
TATGCGGGAAGATGGGGGTGGAGGTAAAGTTTTTAATCGGTTACGAAGATCGCAGCTGTTAAAAGATAAATTTACAGGAGTTTCTTGCGGCGGTAACGGTTGCTTAACGGCTGAATGATTATAAATATAAAACCATCTAGTGTTTAATATATCTAAGAAGTGATATTTTATTTGCGAGCCGTGCGGTATCTAGCGCAAATGTTTTAAACGGCTCTTTGGATACTTATTTTTTGGCTCAATAAAACCTAGCCGCATTTTCTTAATAACACATCTTTGCTTACTACTCAAAAAGTATAAACGGACGAAACGCAGGCTAAAGATAGCCCGCTTCGTCCGCAGAAATCATCAAATTTAGCCTACTTTGACGCTATTAGTGTTTACGATATTATGCTCAAAGCCAAGCTGCTCTTTGCTAAGTCCTAGTGCAAGGCCCACTAGCTGCGAGAGGTGGATGATAGGCACTCTGGCATCGGAGTTTTGTACGTCTTGATAACGCTCCTGATAGATATCAAGCTGCATCTGGCAGAGCGGGCACGGCGTAACGATACAGTCCGCGCCGTTTTCGTCGGCATTATTTACTATTTGACTGGACATTTTTTGCACCGATTTTACGGCCGGATAGCTCGCGTGAAATCCGCAGCAGTCAAGTCTTTTTTCAAACGGTACTATTTTAGCGCCAAGAGCCTCTACGACGGTTTCAAAGCTTTTTGGATTTACCGAGCTTTCGCGGTTTTGGGTGGCTTTTTCGGGACGCAGGCTATGACAACCGTAAAATAGCGCGACCTTTAAATTTGAAAGCGGCTTAACGACTTTAGCCCTTAGCGTTTCTACGTTTTGATAAAGCACCCAAAGCAGGCTGGTTACCTCAGTGGTGCCTTGATACTGCATATTGCCCTTAGCTAGGAAGGTATTTATCCTATCTTTTTGACCGCGGTCAAGCGTCGTTTTGGCTCTCGTTAGCGTAAGGAAGCAAGTGCTGCACGTAGTTAGCACGGGCATATTCATGCCTTCAGCCAGAGCCAAATTTCTAGCGTTAGCTACCAGCGTAGCGATAGGATCGACGTCTTGAGCTTGCGTGGCGCCGCAGCAGCTCCAGCCTTTGATCTCGTGTAGTTTGATGCCCAGTATCGGCGCGATGGCTTCCAGCGAGATTTTAGACTCTTTTGCCGCTTGACTTAGGACGCATCCCGGGAAAAAAGCAAATTCATTTTGTGCGCTCATCTTTTACTCCTTATCCGCGGCGGCGCGCGCGGCTTTTATCATTTCTACCAACTCTTTATGACCCTCGATGTCCTCTTCGCCAAATATATGCAAAGGATTCATCTTGCCCGCACCCATTAGTTTCAGCGCTATATCCGTTTTACTTACGGCCATGGCGCCTTCGCTTCTAAGGGCGAGTAAAATTTCATTTAGCCTGCCCGAGCCCTCGACCAGGTCGGTAAGGAAGGCGTTAGCGTGATCCGGGCCTTCGCCGGTATTTATGCCTTGTTTTTGCGTAAAGACTCTAAGCGCTGCTATATCGTCGGCCGCGCTGATGCCTTTAGGACAGCGGTCGGCGCACTCTTGGCAGTGCACGCAGTTCCACAGACCGCCTAAAACCGCGGCCTTGGCGTGCAGCATCGGGTCTTTACCCCTAGAGTCAAACGTAGCTCTATGCGCGTGAGTGAAGACAAAAGGCTCCATATAGTCGCTGCTGTCAGCCGTTAGCTTGCTACACTCCGACGCGCAGCATCCGCATAGGATGCAGTCCCACTGCTTTTGGATTTTGTCGTACTCGGCCTGCGTTTGTTTACAGCCTTTTTCGGCAGAAAACTCATCCTTAGGGATAAAGGTCGGGCGGATCTTTCTTAAATTTTCGATAGAAGGCTCCCAGTCTACGACTAGATCGGAGATCACTCTAAAATTTGCTAGCGGGGAGACGGTTATAACCTCGGGATTGTCGTATGTCGCTAGCAACTCTTCCATCTTTTCGTCGCAAGCTAGCACCGAGTGACCGTTTACCCTCACGCCGCAAGCTCCGCAGATAGCCGATCGGCAAGATGCGGTAAAATTTAACGTTGCGTCCAAATTTTGCTTGATAAATAGCAAAAGCGATAGCAAAGTCTTGCCCTCTATATCTTTTTTATCCACGACGTAGGCTTGTTTGTAGTGTTGCGTACCGTCGTATCTGTCTATGATTATTTTCATTGCGGTTTCCTTCCGTCAAGCGAGAATTCCGTGACTACGACGTTTTTATAACCAAGCTCTAGCTTGCCGTCGTTTAGCGTCACGATGCTATGTTTTAAGAAATTTACGTCGTCTCGTTTAGGGTAGTCCTCCCTAGTGTGAGCGCCTCTGCTCTCTAGCCTTTTGCGCGCGGCCAAACAGGCGCAGCGAGATAGCAGGATCAAATTTCCCAGCTCCACGTAGTCGGTAAAGGCCGTATTCATAACCGGATTTGCGTTTGGTACGCTTAGCTTATCGTAGCGAGCCTGTATATCCTCTAGCGCCTTTTCTAGGGCGTCTAGCTTGTCTTGGGTTCTAAAGATACCCATATTATCCCAGTTTTGCTTGCCTAGCTCCTCGCGCAGGAGATACATTTCGTTTGCTTCGCCTTTGCCGTTTGCGACTTTTTTAAATTTCTCGCGCCATTTTTTAGCCAGCTCTTCGGTGTTTTTGCCGCTACCAAAACTAGCCGTTTTGGCATACGCGCTAGCTCCCTTACCGGCTAACTGACCCGTTACCACCGCATCAGAGAGCGAATTTCCTCCGAGACGATTGGCTCCATGGATAGAGACGCACGATGCCTCGCCGCCCACGTAAAGACCTGGCATCTTCGTGCTCATATCGTCAAATTTATCCACCTCTATGCCG
This sequence comes from uncultured Campylobacter sp., assembly GCA_963518005.1. Taxonomy (GTDB): domain Bacteria; phylum Campylobacterota; class Campylobacteria; order Campylobacterales; family Campylobacteraceae; genus Campylobacter_A. Next base: position 8,117 of record CAUQJU010000022.1, on the reverse strand, counting down.
CCCATCGAGTAGTGCGCGGTAGGCCTGATCGGAACCGGTTGCTCTACTAGGTCTAAATTTTCAAAAAGCAGTGCGGTGTGTCTGATTTTAGGCAGTTTTTTCATTATGGTTTCTTTACCCAGATGCCTAACGTCGATGAGTACGTATGAGCCTAAACCCTCGCCGTAGCCGCGCCCCTCGCGGATCTCGGTCTCGATGGCGCGAGCCACGACGTCGCGAGGAGCTAGCTCCATCTTCTCGTGGTAGTTTTTCATAAATCTCTCGCCCTTGTTGTTTAGAAGATATCCGCCCTCGCCGCGAGCCGCCTCCGTGATGAGGGTGCCGCCGTTTGCCACGCCGGTCGGGTGAAACTGTATCATCTCTGGATCTTCAAACCCGAGTCCCGCTCGCACCGCAGCCGCTACGCCGTCGCCAGTGGCGATATATGGTACCGATGTTCTGTTGTAAAATATCCTCGTATACCCGCCAGTAGCCACGACTAGAGCCTTGCAAAGCACGGGAGTGATATCTCCGGTTTGGAGATTGCGTAGCACGACGCCTTCGCATTTGCCGTTATCGACGCCGATATCTAGCAGCTCGTAGTCCATTAGAAATTTAACGTCGTTGCTGACCGCCTCGTCAAAGCAAGCATGCATAACTATGTGACCGGTTTTATCCGCCGAATAGTTACATCTGCGTTTTGAAGCGCCGCCCATCATCCTTTGCGCTACGCCGCCCGGTACGTCGCCTTTTTTAGCGTCTACGCCGCCGCTTGGATTTCTGGAAAATAGCGTGCCGATATAGTCCATCTCGGCTATCGCTTTGCCGGCTAGCTCGCAAAATTTGATCGCCGCGTCCTGATCTACTAGATATGCGCCGCCTTTAACCGTGTCGTAGGCATGCAGCTTATACGAGTCGCCGTCAGAAAAATTCGTCACGCCGTTTATACCGCCCTCGGCCATACAGGTGGCGTTTCTTGAGGGCATCATTTTAGTAGCTACGATGACGCTAAGCTCCGGGGCGACTTTTCTAGCGGCAACCGCTGCGCGCAGTCCGGCGCCGCCCGAGCCGATGATAAGAATATCGCAAGAAGGAAGCCCGTTAGCCTTGCGGCTAAAAGCCTCTTTTTTAGAAGCTTTTTTATCAGGCTTTTTGTCGTCGCAGCCGCTAAGCGTCAAAGCTCCGACGCCGATACAGGCTCCTTGCAAAAACCTTCTTCTGGATAAATTTTCGTTCATTTGGTATCCTTTGTTTAAACTCAAAATTTCGCCGAAATTTGAGTTTATTACTACAAGCCTTTATCACTCAGATAAAGACGCCTTAATCTTGTACCTTTCTGAGACGGAATTATAATACTTTTTTTTTAAAAAAATATTAATATTACACCGTTTGTAAACTAAAATTTTAGAAATATTTTATCATCTAGTCATAAATTTTGAAATCAAATTTCAATCGCATGCCAAATGCCTAATCGTAGATTATGCCGCGATTTTGATATTTTCGGCTGAAATTCGTAAATTTACATAAATGCGATTTTACCGATATTAAATCAGATAAATTTGCTCTTATTAGCGGTATAAATCGACTAGAAAAGTTAAATTTAAAGCATTTGGTAAATTTGCTTTTCGTATTTTGCCCGGTTTTATTTAAGCAAATAAGAGAAATATCACATAAATATCACAAACTTCTCGTTTTTTAAATTTAAGCAGTTTTTTTATACAATCATTTAAATTTAAAACCGCGGAAAATAATATGAAATTTATCCCCAAAATCTTGCCTTTCGTAGAATTTATCGCGCTTATGGCGCTTCTAACCTCGCTTGGAGCCATGAGTACTGACGCGATGCTGCCCGCACTCATGCAAATCGGCCTAGACCTTGGCGTGACGCAGATAAACCAAACCCAGCTAGTCATATCCTCGATGTTTGCAGGCTTTGCCGTCGGTCAGATATTTTACGGGCCGCTTAGCGACTTTATCGGACGACGAAACGCCGTGCTGCTAGCGCTTGCGATATTTACGGCAAGCTCCTTTATCTCGGTCGTTACGAGCGATTTTACAGCGCTTTTAGCGAGCAGATTTTTCCAGGGACTAGGCGCTGCGGGCCCTAGGATCATCGCAATGGCGCTTATCCGCGATCTTTACGAGGGACGCGCAATGGCTCGCGTGATGAGCTTTATCGCGGCTGTCTTCATCATCGTGCCCGCACTAGCTCCCATCATCGGCGGTTTTATTTTTAAAATTTATAGTTGGCGCAGCATATTTTTGATGCTTACTTTTATGGGGCTTGCTTGCCTAGCGTGGTTTGGACTGCGCCAGAGCGAGACTCTGCCGGCGCAAAATCGCAATAAATTTAGCCTAAATTTGATAAAAAGCGAAGCCGCGCAGGTCGTGAAAAATAGACGAACCGCAGGCTATACGATCATTTTGGGGCTAATTTTCGGGATGTTTTTGAGCTATATCAGCACCGCTCAGCAGATTTTCGAGGTTAGTTACAAGCTAGGCGACGAGTTTCCTATCTACTTTGCGATAAATGCCCTTGCTCTAGGCGCCGCGTCGATAATAAACGCAAAGCTCGTGATGATCTACGGCATGCGCTACCTCAGCATGCGCGCTATGGGGACGTTTTGCGTTATCGCGGTCGCGTTTTTGCCCGTCGTCGTAGCGTATGACGGGGTGCCGCCGCTGTGGGCTTTTATGGCGTTTTGCATGAGTAGCTTTTTTTGCGTGAGCATACTTTTTGGTAACCTAAACGCGATGGCGATGGAGCCCATGGGCAAGATTGCTGGCATGGCAGCCGCGCTGATCGGCTCAGCTTCGACCTTTATCTCGCTTCCTATCGGGGTCGCGACCGGGCAACTGTTTGACGGTACGCTACTGCCGATGGTTGCGAGCTTTGCGGTTATCGGTGCGGCGGCGTTTGCGCTGCTTTACAAGACTTCAAAGATTTCTGATGAGTAAAATAAACTAGCCGAGTTTTATCAAATTTTAGCGACAAATTTGACTACGTTTAAAATCCGCAAAAGCGCCTTATAAAGCAAATTTACGGTATTATTGCGTAAATTTAAAGGCAAAATATGAAACCCAAATACGACTTTTTCAAAAACTCCAAATTTGCATTCGAGGGGCTTGCTGCGATGCTAAAAAACGAGGCGGCGTTTCGCACTGAGCTTTGTGTCATCGTCCCGCTCGCAGTAGTTTCGCTATTTTTACCGGTTTCTGCGACGCAGCACGCGCTACTGATCGCCGTTTTTGGCCTCGTTTTGATCTGCGAGTGCCTAAATACCGCGATCGAAGCGGTGGTAGATCTCGTTTCACCAGACTTTCATCCATTGGCTAAAATCGCCAAAGACTGCGCCTCTGCCGCCGTTTGCCTCTCTATCGGCACGGCTGCGATAACTTGGGCGTGGGCTATTTTTTCGCTAATTTTTTAAGAGCGGAGTGAAATTTGACGGCAAAAACGGTAGCGATTTTGCGCTAGTCGGGTCTTAATTTTACGCCGAATTTAACCGCCTACTTTAAAAGCCGCCAAATCCCAAAATCCGTCGTTTGGCTAGCCGGGCGCGTAAAATTTATAAAAATACGGCTAAATTTAACCGCAAAACCACGCAAACTCGCCGCCGTTTGCAAAACCGGCAAGAGAGCAAACCGGACGAATTTAACCGTCTTGCGCTAAAATCGCGCCGAACGACTAAAGCTTTAAGCTTTTTTTAGATAAAGTTTCGCTCTTATTATCAATATTAGGAAAGCTATGAAGATACGTATTTCTTGGTTTAAATTTACGCTTTTAAACGCCGTTTTTATCGCCGCGCTAAATTTTGGGCTGTTTAATTTTATTTATTCAAGGCTTAGCTTTGAAGCTCATCCGCTGACGGCCGCAAGCCTGCCGGTTATATATTTTTCGCTGCTTTGCGCGCTGTTTTCGCTCGTTTTTTTGCCCTATCTAGCTAAGCCGGTTAGTATCGCTGCGATTGCCATTACGTGCGCTAGTAGCTACTTCATGCAAAGCTACGGTATCATAATCGATAGCGAAATGATAAGAAACGTCGCACAAACGGATGCGGGCGAGGTATTAAGCTTTTTAAATCCAAAACTCGTTTGCTATATGCTATTTTTGGGCGTTTTACCCTGCCTTCTGGTCGCTTTTGCGAGGATAGAGTACGGCGGCGCCAAGCGGCATATAAAGATCAAATTTTTAACGTTTATAGGCTTTTTAGCGCTCGCGGCTGGGCTATTTTTTTCGCAGACTAAGTCCATTATCCCGTTTTTTCGCGAAAATAGCTTCATCAGAGCCTACAACCTGCCGTTTTATCCGATTTACGCGACGCAAAAGTATATAAAACTCGAGTTTTTTAAGCCCGAATTTAAGCAAATCGGTCTAGACGCTACGATGAAGCCAAGCGACGAACGACGGTTAATGGTGCTAATCGTCGGCGAAACGGCTCGCGCGAAAAACTACTCGCTCGGCGGATATGCCAAAAACGACACGAATTTTTACACGAAAAATGAGCCGAATTTAGTCTATTTCAGCGACGCTCGCTCGTGCGGAACGGCTACGGCGGTCTCGCTGCCGTGCCTATTCTCAAAGTCCACGAGAAAAGAATACAGCAGCAAAGAATTTAGCCAAAACGCGCTTGATATCCTAAAACGCGCGGGCGTCAAGGTCGTGTGGCTGGGCAACAACTCGGGCAAATGTAAGGGCGTTTGCGACCGCTTGGACGCGGGCGACGTCGAGTATTTTGACGCAGGATACGATACGAATATGCTGCCCTCCTTCAAAAAACGCCTCGAAAATCTCGCGCAAAACGAGATAATCGTCCTGCACCTGCAAGGCTCGCACGGCCCTGCATACTACGCTCGCTATCCGAGAGAATTTCGCAAATTTACCCCGACTTGCGACACGAGCGAGCTAAGCTCCTGCGATAGCGAGAGCATCGTAAACACCTACGACAACACGCTGCTTTTTACGGATTTTTTTGTTGGCGAGGTCATCAAGGCGGTCAAGGACGCGGGCGGCGATAAAAGCGCGGTTTGGTACTTCTCCGATCACGGCGAGAGCCTGGGCGAAAACGGCATCTACTTGCACGGTATGCCTTACGCCATCGCGCCAGAGACGCAAAAGCACATCCCGATGATGGCGTATACGAACGATGAAGCGACGCTATCTCGCCTGCGCGCGCAAAAAGACGACGCCGTCTCGCACGATAATGTTTTTAGTTCGTTGCTGGGGTTTTTTGAAGTAGAGACAAAGGAATATGATAAAAAACTTGATATCTTTAATTAAGCAATTTCGGCGGCTTGTCTTTTTCCGCCATACGTCGTTAGCGGCTCAGTCGGCTTCAGTCACGTATTATATTATACGCTCCTTTGCCTCGTTCGCCACTGCCTCGTCTGACGAAAAAATACTTCGCCTTGACTCCTTGCGTTCAAACTTACAAATTTGATGCACCGAGACCCGCGCCTTTAAGATGCTAAATTTGGTTTTTAAATTTGATACAATGCTTGAAAGTATCTTTTTTCTTGTTAAGGGGGAAGGGGCTTGAATTACGAAGTCGCTCCCTTCCCCCTTAACAATCCCCCAACCCCTACGACGTGAGAGGTTGCTGCACTGCGTGCAGGTCTAAATTCGGCGCTAACGCGCTGCGTATTCAAATTTACGTTTTCGCGATGCGGGTCTCGGCAACTCAAATTCGCAAATTTGACTTCACATTTGAACGCAGAAGTCAAGGCGAAGTATTTTGAGATGATTTTTGGGGTTGTGCAGATAAAATTTAGCGTAGGCTAGACATGTAGTCTGCCGAGCTAAATTTTATCAAGCTCCGCAAAAAGCACTCAAAAGACGAGCCGCAAATAGCAAAGATCAATCTCTTTGCCAGATTACTTTCCTCCCAAACCCCAGCGCATTATGCGTAAATTTAACCCAGCTCAGGCTCAAAGCATAAAGGCTCGGGTTCATCGCCAAAGCATAAGGAAAGCGCGTGAAGTAGATTTTGCTTTGCTGCGCGGTTGCGGGGGCAGCTAGAGCGCGAAACTGCACGCCCTCTATCTTGCCGACTATTTTGGTATCAAGCGCAACCGTGCCGGCTACGTTAGGTTCAGCTAAAAACGCCTTCACGTGAGCGCTCTCCTCGCCGCCTGCAACGATAAAAGCCAAATTTGCCTCATCAAAGGCGTAAAAGCAGCTCGCGCAGTAGGGCTTGCCCTCATCTAAAACCGCAAGGCTAAGCAGGTGCATCTTGCGGATAAATTTTAAAATTTTTTCGTCCATTTCGTCCGCCTTAAGCGCTAAAAATTTGAGCCAAATTTGCCGAAACCCAGCTAAAATTTAGCGCAATAAAGCAAGCCAAAATCAGCCAAAAAGCAAAGATAAAAAGCTCGGTTCTGACAAATTTAGCTCCAGCTTTTTCGCGTCTAAGCAAAGTCACTACAAGCCCCGCCGCAAAGCCGCCGATAAAGCTAAAATAGTGTACCGCCGCGGGCTTAACGAAGCTTGGCAGTTTGCCTGCGAAAAATAGCGAAAATATCGTAAGCGAGATCAAATTTGCCAGCAAAAAATAAAACGCGACGACGGGAATTTGCGGGAAAAATCCGTGCAAAACGAAGCTCAAAACGGTCGCGCTAATGAGCAAAAATACGCGCGCGGCAAAACAGCACATTTTCATCCTTTTTTTGAGTGATTTTAGCGCAAGGGGTATTAAGAAAAAAGAAATTTAGCCGATATAAAGCCAAAAGGACGGCAAAAATCATGAAACTACAAAACTACCAAAGCGCGAGCCTAAACAGCTTTGATTTTAGCTTTAAAACCAGCGGCGGCGACGAGATAAATCTAAAAATGTACGACAACAAAACGCTAGACTACGCTAGCGCCAAAACAGCCGGTGCATCGGCATCCGCGCTCACTCTGGCGCACGAGTACGGCTATAGTTTCTCGTATAAAGGCGACGGGCTGGACGCTCGCGATAAAGAGGAGCTGGCAGCCGCTCTAGAAAAGATAGCGCCTAGTATCGATAAATTTATGAAAAACGTCAAAGATGGCGAGGATCCTATATTTTCGCGCGTTACAAATCTAGCAAACTCGCTTCGCAAAGAGCTTCCCGAGATAAAAGACGCAAATCATAAAAATTTTATCGCGGACGGCACGCTAAAGCTTTTTGATAGGCTGATGGAGCAAAATAAAGCGGACAATAGGCTACTGCAAAACTCCAAAAAGCTCTTTGATGAGCTCATTTCTCAGCTGGATAGCTTTAAATTTTACGTTTAGTTCGCGGTTTAAAAATTTCGCTATAATTCATAAATTTTAAAAATAGGAAAATTTATGAACGCGAATGAAAAAATCACCCAAATGCTAAATCTCCAGCAGAGCCTAAACGACGACACCAACGGCATCGGCTGGGAAAACGGCATAAATAAAAACGGCAAACTCATCAACTGGAAACGCTGCATATATATGGAGTGCGCCGAGCTCATAGACAGCTTTGCCTGGAAACACTGGAAAAGCATAAACGCGCCGACAAATGAAGAAAATCTGCGCGTCGAGGTCGTGGATATCTGGCACTTTTTGATGAGTTTGATGCTTGAGCAGTATAAGCTAAATAACCTCGGCGATATCGCAAAGCTCTCAAGTGACATCTGCGCTAGCAGCGGCTTTGAGGCGTTTTGCCGAGAGCCGTTTAACGTCGCTGACGAAAACATCTACGAGATCATAAACGACGTCGAAATGCTCATAAATAAGTGCTCTGGCTTTGAGTATTCGCTCTTTGACCTGCTTAAAATTTACTTCTCGATGAGCCTAAAATGCGGCGTAAATCTCGGCTCGCTTTACGAGTGCTACGTCGGCAAAAACGTCCTAAATCGCTTCCGCCAAGACCACGGCTACAAAGAGGGCGCGTATAAAAAGGTATGGAACGGCAAGGAGGATAACGCCGTGATGAACGAGATCCTCGCTCGCGGGCTAAAAAGTATGGACGAGATCTACACCGCGCTAGAAGCCGAGTACAAGGCGGTAAAATAAAATTTGACGGCTTTGCGGGCTAAATTTGCGCTTGGGTCGTTAAATTTAGCCAAAATTTTTGCGATTTAGCTTAGCGGTTTAGGTCGCTGGCGTTTAAATTTAAGCAAGTTTTAGCTAGGCTAGCTAAAAC
>CAUQJU010000021.1:0-10975 GCA_963518005.1 uncultured Campylobacter sp. | reverse complement strand
CTCGCCGAGGCGCAAGCGATATAGCGTGTTTTTGTTTAGCGACGAAGGCAAAGCCTTTACCTTGATATGTACTGAAACTATCGCGCTCTTTTTCATTGCGGCGAGCTTATATGCGTTGTTTTTGGATGCGGCTTTTAGCACGTCAACGACCGCGCAGGAGATCTTTATCACGATAATTATGCTCCCCATCGCAATAATAGCCCACAATGCCAACGACGAATTTGCTGCCGATGAGACCGTGTATCTGCCGCAAAGAGTACTAAAATCGCAAGAGAAAATCAGCGAGCTAGTCGTGGACGAAACGACTAATGGGCAAAATTTAAGCCAAGCGCAGACGCAAGCTAATCAAAGCGACGCAACCGAATCTGAGCCGAAATTTGAGGGCGCGAGCCATGAAACCGAGCCAAGCCAAAGCGACGAGGAAGCCGAAGCGCTAGAATACGGCAAAGCTCTAGCTCAAATCCCCGAAAATTTAAAGCGCAGATATCAGATTCATCTTTTATTTAGATTTGCCTTCGTGAGCTTTGCGGCGATGGCTTTTTTGATTTTGTTTTCATCTAATGTTGATAAATTATACTGGGCATTCATAGTTAGCGCCATTTGCGTAGGCGTATTTTTTGCTTCGGGGCGCAGATATAGCAAACTTTTCGTCGAAAATCCTGAAAAAAGCAACACAATTTTCGCGATAGAAAATTTTGCGATTATGACGCTAGTTTTGTATTATCCTGTCGGCTCGCTGTTTTTGGAAGGCAAGGCTGTTCATAGTAGTGATGCGGCAGCGACTTTTGTTTATTTGTATTTGCCGCTGATACCGATACTGTTGATAACGAGCGTTGTTTGTTTGGCTCGCAACTTGAGCTTTTACAAGGAAATAAAATAGTGAAATTTAAAAATGGGGCTAAATTTGACGTTCAAACTTGCAAATAAAAAAGTAGAAAGTAGAGCAGGGCGGCTAAATTTAACCGCCCGAATTTAGCGCAAATTTGAGCCCAAGCTGCGTCAAATTTGCCGTCTAAAGCAAATCAGATAGGTAGGACGCGGATATTTGGGCTGAGGTTTTCTTGCAATACGTTTTCGATCGCGTATAGCGTGCCCGTCGCGCCGCTTGCGCAGCCGCTGCAAGCGCCCATATATCTGATATAGACGTCAAATTTACCCTCGGCGTCCTTTTGCAAATCGAGGATTTCCATATTACCGCCGTCCATCATCAGCATCGGGCGGATATCCCTATCTATGACGCTCTCGATGGCTTTTAGCTGGCCCACGACGGTCATGCTCTCAAAGCTCACGTCGTCAAATTTGCCCGCAGCCTGCGCGTCGATGAGGGCTTGCTTTTTCTCCTGCTCCATCTCGGCTCTAGTGTCTGCGAGGATGTCCACGAGATAATACTCGCGCTTTTCGTGTCCGCCCGGGCGCACGCAGGATTTGCAAAAGGCGCCTGCTTTGGTGTATTGCGTGATCTCCTCGACCGTGTGTAGGTCGTTTAGGCGGATGACCTCTTTGATCGTGCCTAGGCTCACGCGCGCGCACTCGCACACGATGATCTCGTCCTCGAAATGCTCAGGATCCACGCCCTTGTACTGCGCCGCGGCGGCCTTGATGACGTCGTAGGCCATGACCGAACAGTGCATCTTTTGCGGCGGGACGGCAGGGACGTCGGGCGTGTCGCGCATAGCTTTTTCTACATCGATGTTGGTGATTTTGACCGCTTCGTCCACGGTCTTGCCGATGCAAAGCTCAGCCATCGTATCGGAGCTTGCCACCGCCGTACCGCATCCAAAGCTTTTAAATTTAGCGTCCATGATGCGGTCGGTTTTCTCATCCACGAGCCAATACAGCCTCACCGCGTCGCCGCAGCTTTCGGCGCCAAAGTCCGCTACGATGAGCTTACCGCCTCTTGCTTTGGCCTCGTCCTGCGTTATCTCGCCCATAAATTTGGGATTGTTCATGCGGTCTTGGACGTTTTGTGAGTATTCGTCCCAGATGGAGCCGCCTATTAGATTATTTTTTGCCATTTTATTTCCTTTTTAGAGGCGTTGTCTCGCGAGCGTCTTTGAATGAGCTTGCAAAAATATCGCTGCGGCAACCTATTTGGTTAGCCTTGCTCATTTTTGCTTCACAACATTCAAATCCATTTCACGATACTGCCGCCCGCTTCCTTTTAAATTTAACTCAAATTTGGGCTTTTAAAAACCCAAATTTGAACCAAATTTATGAAATTTAAATTGTTAAGGCAAAGTATTTTGAGATGGTTTTTGGGGTTGTGCAGATAAAATTTAGCGTAGGCTAGACATGTAGTCTGCCGAGCTAAATTTTATCAAGCTCCGCAAAAAGCGCTCAAAATACAATCCGCTACTTGCTGTTAGGGTTATAGGCGTACGTGCTTGATATACTTCTCAGCCTCACCACCGCCTTTTTGATATGCTCTATCGCATAGTCGATCTCTTCTTCGGTGTTAAACCTTGATAGCGACAGCCTTAGTGCCGTATGTGCCAGATCGCTGCTAGCACCGATGGCTTCCATTATCGGGTTGCTCTCTAGCGTCTCAGATGCACACGCCGAGCCCGTAGACGCGGCGATACCGGCCTGATTTAGATCCCACAGCATCGCCTCGCCTTCGACGCCTTTTACGGCGGCTAGTATGGTGTTTGGCAGCCTGTGAGCGCGGTCTCCCACGACCGATATATCAGGGATTTGCAGCAGCGCGTCTTCGAGCTTATCGCGCAGGCGCCTTACGTGCAGATTTTCAAACTCGATTAGCTTGTTGCTGTTTTCCAGAGCTTGCGCCATGCCCACGATACCAGCGACGTCAAGCGTCCCGCTGCGTCTACCGCCCATGTGTTCGCCGCCGTGAAGCAAGCTCGTTAGCTTTTGCGAGTCCTTGATATACAGACCGCCTACGCCTTTTGGTCCGTGAAATTTATGCGCAGAAAAGCTCATAAAGTCCATGCCCATCTCGCGCACGTTTATCTTGATCTTGCCGACGGTTTGCGTCGCGTCGGTGTGAAATAGCGCGCCGTGCTCGTGAGCGATCTGTGCGCACTCTTTGATCGGGAAAATCGTGCCAGTTTCGTTATTTGCCCACATGATGCTAACTAGCGCGGTTTTATCGTCGATGAGCTTTCTTAGATCGTTTGGATCGAGCAGACCGTTTTCGTTTACGGGTACGTAACTCACGCGCACGCCGTATTTCTTGAGCGACTCAAACGTCGCCGCGATCGCCGGATGCTCGACGGCGCTGATTACGACGTGATCCTTTTCTTTATTTAATATATGATCGAAAAAAACGCCCTTAGCCACCCAGTTGTTGCTCTCGGTGGCGCAGCTTGTTACCACGATATCGTCGTTATCGCTTGCGTTTATGCCTGCGTATAGCTGATCCATCGCGCGGCGAAGCGCGGGGTGCGTCTCGGAGCCAAATCTATGAAGCGAGTTTGGGTTGCCGTATTTTTCGCAGAAAAACGGCCTCATAAGCTCGAAAGCTTCGGGATCGACCATTGTCGTGGCATTGTTGTCTAGATATACTCTCACGCTTGACCTTTATCAATTAGGATATATTTTATCCCTTTTATTTTCGCGAGGATAATATAACAAATTTTATAAATTTTTGATTAAAATTTTAGCTTAGTTTTTTCAAATTTAGCCGGTTTTTGATAGAGTTTATATATTGAAATTCCTTATCAAATGAGCAAAACGTCGGTCTTTCAGTCAAATTTGATATAAAAAGATAAAATATATCCTAAACTTAGTTTGATTTCTTAAGGTTTTAGAAAATTTAAAAATTAAAATTTTTGCATTTTGGATGAAAATCGGCAAAATAAATCCAAATTTGACGCGGCGCAAAGGCAAATTTGAAGTTAAAATTTGTGGTTTTTCAGGCGAAATGGTATAAAATTTAGATATGAAAGCTTTTAAAAGAATTTTAAAAATTATTGCTTGGGTTATAGGCGGCGCTTGCGTGGTTTTTGTGCTACTTGTATATTTAATCCTAACCTCGCTTTTTTCGGTCGATACGCCCGAGGGTTGCGATCCTAGTATGCCCACTAGCGCATGCGATTATATCAATGAAAAATTTGAAAAAGAGCTGCAAGGCTTACCTCCCGTCGCCGCTTTGTCGCCCTTAGACAAAAAGCCCGTGTTTTGGCTAGGCAAAGGCGATTTTGCGAAGGGCGCGGAGTTTGATTACCTATATATCAAGGACGAATTCGGAGTTTGGCTTAGATACAAAGATGACGATCGCGACGACTTTTTGCTGCAGAAAGACATGCCTGGGCTCTACTACGGATACGACGAGATTGATCGCTCGCCGGATGAGATGTGGGTAAGAAGAGAACTTAAATATTATGAATATGGCATCTACGATATTTCGCTTTTTGAAAACGAAGCCAAGATATTTTCTCAAACTGCATATAAAGTTGTCAGAAAATTTATCGGTTTCTTTAATCTACACTCTATGAGAGGCACCTCTTTTGCAGTTCCGCAAGGTACAAAGGAAAATTTAAATGCCATAAGCGAGCTTCAAACTCCGCTTGCAGATTTTCCGCAAAAACCGAACTACTCTGCGCTTGGTTGGGCTGATAAACCAGAAGCCAAAGGCTATGTCGGAGATGAAATAGCTAAAAAGCTCGCTCGCAATGTCTTTGAGATAGAGGGCGAAGGCTGGCGACAGACCATCCGTATAAACAGTCGCGCTAAAGACATAAAGGTAATCTGCGGAGATGAAATTTGCCTCGCGCTTGCCTTTGATGAGAGTAAAGTCAATGGCTGCGATAACGGCGCTGCATCCACGACGATTTACACGCTAAATTTAAAACAAAAATTTAGAGATTTTTATATGCTTCCTAGTAAAAATTTCAAATACGCCAAAATAAGCGACAATTTTACCCTAGACGACGTAAAATCCTTTGAAATAATATTGTCGAAATTTAGAGATTTGGACGGGCTTGACAAAGGAAGCGAATATATGGACTACGAGGTTATCTTGCGAAACGGCGAGGGCGAGCAGGTCAATGAAATTTGCAGAAACCAAACCGAGAAAGTCGGCAACCGAACGCAGTAAATCAAGGCTCGCGCCGCAGACTTGAGACAAAGGCGGTGAAATCTCGGCGCTTAAAACCCGCGTCTTTAAGATGTAAATTTGGCGGCGATCTAGGATAAATCGTATCCTTGCTCGGTCAAATTTAAGGCGAGATAAAGACGAAAGCAGGCGTCAAATTTAAGGCTGTTGAAAGTTTCTGGCGTCGTAAAATTTAATCGTCCAAGGTGCGTCCACGATATCGGTGCCTAGTTTCGCCCTAAAATACTCCCGCACCGCGGCGCAGTCTGATTTTGAGATGAGATAAATTTGACATTTTTAAATTAAGCTCACGCAAACGAGATAGTTGCTATGAAAACCGTCTTTTAAAAAGCAACAAAACTAAGTTTGGATGTAATGCTAAAACTACGCAGGAAAATTTATATCAAAATCTTAAATTTATCTCGTAGGTTTTTAAATTTCTATTTTATTCGCGAGAAATTACCGTTTTGCGGTGCGTTTTGAAAATTTATCGCATGATTTTGCCGAATTTAAGCGCAAATTTAAATGTTAATATTAAATTAAATTTATTTAGCGCATTCTTCTTGAGAAAAATCTTTTATGGCGAGAATGCCTGTATACTTCTACTTCTCTACAGTTTACCTTTTTCATTGCCTCTTTTATCGCGTCCGGCGTACCTTCTCTGAGTGCTGCTAACATGACTTCGGGCGGCTGTTCTTCGCAGACTATCTTTTTCTCTTTATGAATAAACGTGCTAATGATATAGAGGATAACGGCGACGATAGCGATAAACGTATAAAATAAAATATCATAGGTTATTAACTGACTAAAAATAGTTTTCTTTTTGCTAGATTTATTTTTTATTTGTTTAGATTTAGCCATAAAATACCCGCCGAAAAATCTCTAAATTTAATCCAAAATCCAGGCATAGCGAGCCGAATTCACGATATCTCTTTTACCAGTAACTGCGGCGTGACGAGTCCTCGAAACGAGTTTTTCGATACCGAAAAAACTAGGTCTATGCTCTCGCCCGCATGCGGCTCGCGAGTGAAGTTAAAAAATAGCGCTTCAAGGCACTTGCCGTCTTTTTGAAGGATGAGCTTTAGGTGATTTTGTTCTCTGCCGATTAGTTTTTTATTTTTGACGACGGCGGATTTGATCTCAAAGAGCGGGCGCGGATTTTTCTGTCCGTATGGCTCAAAATACTCCAAAATTTCAAGCAGTTCAAAGTCCACTTCGCCGGCTTCTATCTCGCCTAGAGGCTCGTCAAATGCGCTAAATTCGTGCAAATCCATCAGCATGCACGAGCTATTTATCGCGTTTTTAAACGCTTCTAAATTTGCCGGATCTATCACGATGCCCGCAGCCCCCTTATGCCCTCCGTAGCCCGCAAGCAGCTTTTCGTGGCTAGCGATGAGCGAGAGGATGTCTAGCTTGCCCACGCTTCTAGCGCTGCCTTTGGCGCGGTTTTCGTCGATGCTAAAGACGATGGCGGGCTTTTTAAACTGCTTTGCCAGGCGCGATGCGACGATGCCGATGACGCCCTCGTGCCAGCCCCTGCCCCAGGTCACGATGATGTGCTCGTCCTCGCGCACGTCCTTTAGCGAGCACTCAAAAAGCGTGCGCTCCTCCTCCTTGCGCGAGTTGTTAAAGCTCACGATGGTGTCGAGGCACTCGCAAGCGCGATCTAAGCTTTTGGCGCGCAAAAACTCAAAAGACACGCTCGCATCGTCCATACGGCCAGAAGAGTTTATGAGCGGCGCGATAAGAAAGCTGATGTCGTCGCACTCGAATTTATCCTTGCCGTAGAGCTGCTTTATCGCCGTAAATGCGGGCCTGCGCGAGTTATTTAGGCGGTTTACGCCAAGCTTAACAAGGATACGGTTTAGATCGCGAAGCTCCATCATATCGGCGATTATCGCGATGGCGAGGAGGTCGAGAAATTTACCCATATCGTAGTTGATGCGGCACACGTCTTTTAGCGCGCCGACTAGATACCAAGCCACCTGAGCGCCGCAAATTTCGACGTTTGGAAAGTGGCAATCCTTTTGCTTTGGATTTATGATCGCGTAGGCCTCGGGTAGGACGTCTGGGGGCATGTGGTGATCGGTGATGATGAGATCGATGCCCTTTTGCTTGCAAATTTGAGCCGCGTCGTTTGCCGAGATGCCGTTGTCTACGGTCACGATGAGGCCAGCATCCGCGATCTCCTCGACGATTTGCGGATTTAGCCCGTAGCCGTCGCTAAAGCGATTTGGGATACGCACGAAATACTCGCTAACGCCCAAATCATCGAAAAACTCGGCCATTATGACGCTGGCGATCACGCCGTCCACATCATAATCGCCTACGACGACGATCTTTTCGTTTTGCTCGATCGCGCGTTTTATACGCTCGGCACCCTTAAATACATCCTTTAACGCATCGGGCGTAGGAATTTCTGAAAGTTTTTTGTGAATGTCCTTTTCAAATCTTTGGTTCAGTAATTCCTTTATCTTTTCCTTATTTAACATCGTTTTGACGGGCTTTCGCGTAAGCCTCGCCGTCAAATTTCGCCGCCTTGCCACCGTTTTTGCCTAAATTTTCGCTCGCCTCGAGGGTCAAATTTACCCCTGTCGCGCCGCAAAAAAGGCTAAATTTTGGTTCAAATTTCATCTTTTTCCTTCTTTTTTATTTTCTAATGCGCAAATTATAGCTTTTTGAAATTTAATTTCTTATAATTGTAAACAAAGCGTCGAATTTAAGGGTCTGATGCAGGCTTAAAAGCTTTGCAGAATTGATACTCTTTATAAAATTTAGAGTTTTAAAATAATAAATGTGGCGTAAATTTTTAAATTTAAAGGAAAGAAATTTAGAGCCGAGCGGCTCTAAATTTCGGTTATTTCGATTTTTCTAGGCTAGCTTTGATAAAACCTAAAACTACGGGATTTGGACTCGTTAGACGGCTAGTAAATTCCGGATGAAACTGCACGCCGACGAACCACGGATGCGAGTTTTTAGCGCCCGTAGCAGGCGAGCTAAGCTCGACGGCCTCGATCAGCCCGTCGCTCTCACCGCTAACTATCAGGCCGTTTGCTTCAAATTCGGCTCTATATTTCGGATTTGCCTCGTAGCGGTGGCGGTGGCGCTCTTTGACGCATTTGGCGCCGCCGTAAATTTGACTTAGAAGCGAGCCCGGCTTCACGTCGCAGGCTTAAGCGCCAAGCCTCATCGTGCCTCCAACCGGGCTTTGGTGCGTGCGGATCTGCGTCTGGCCGTGCGCGTCGATGAAGCTATCGATGAGATAGATGATAGGATTTACGCACCCTGGCTTAAATTCGACCGAATTTGCGTCCTCGAGCTTTAGCACGTTGCGCGCAAACTCGATGAGCGCCAGCTGCATGCCTAGGCAGATGCCAAGATACGGCACGCCCTTTTCGCGGGCGTATTTTATCGCTTCGATCTTGCCGCTCACGCCGCGCTCGCCAAATCCTCCGGCAACTAGCACGCCGCCCACGTCTTTTAGTAGCTCCTCGACGTTTGAGGCCTCGATTTTCTCGCTATCTATCCACTTTAAATTTACCCTCGCGTCAAGGCTCGCGCCTGCGTGGATAATGCTCTCGGTCAGGCTCTTGTAGCTCTCTTTGAGGTCGACGTATTTACCGACGAATGCTATCGTCGTTTCTTTCGTCGGCGCGATGATGCGCTTAACTAGGCTGTCCCAGTTGCGCATATCAAGCTTTAGCTCGCCCAAATTTAAAATTTCGGCGATCGGAGTCAAAATATCTTGATTATAAAACGCGAGCGGCACCTGATAGATGCTGGCCGAGTCGATACTCTCGATGACGCAGTTGCGCTCGACGCCGCAGCTGGCGGCTATTTTATCTTTTAGCTCGCGGTTTAGCGGCTGCTCGGCGCGGCAGATGATCATATCGGGGCTAATGCCGATACGGCGCAGCTCGCCGACGCTGTGCTGGGTGGGTTTAGTTTTTAGCTCGCCTGCGACCTTGATAAAGGGAACGAGAGTTAGGTGGATATTCATCGCGCGTTTGCGGCCGACCTCAATGCGAAGGGCGCGGATAGCCTCTAAAAACGGCAAACCCTCGATGTCGCCTACCGTGCCGCCGATCTCAACGATCAGTACGTCGCGACCCTCGCCCGCTTTTTTGATGCGACCCACGATCTCGCCTACGATGTGCGGGATGACTTGGATCGTTTTGCCCAGATAATCGCCTCTGCGCTCTTTTTCGATGACGGAGCTATAAACGCGGCCGGTGGTGAAGTTATTATCCTGGCTTAGGCTCTCGTCTAAAAATCTCTCATAGTGCCCCAGATCCAGATCCGTCTCCGCGCCGTCTTCGGTGACGAAAACCTCGCCGTGCTCGAGCGGACTCATGGTGCCGGGATCTACGTTAATATAAGGGTCCGCTTTTAAAACGCTTACTTTTAGTCCCGCGTTTTTTAGAAGCGTCGCTATCGACGCGGCTGCGATGCCTTTACCCAGCGAGCTTAACACGCCGCCCGTGATAAAGATAAATTTCGTCTGTTTTGCCATAAATTTTCCTTTTTTCATATTTTTTAATGCGCCGATTATACCTTTTAAGCCATAAAATTTAGCTTTTTAAGCGGCGTTATTATAAAATCGCAAAATGTTAAAAAATATCTTAAATTTATACGTAGACGGCTTTAAAAATATGAAAGTCGGCAGGCGGCTGTGGCTGATAATTTTAGTAAAGCTTCTCATAATGTTCGGCATTTTGAAAGTCTTTTTCTTTAACGAAACGCTAAATACGAAATTTACGAGCGACGAGCAAAAAAGCGACTTCGTGATCGAAAATTTAACCGACAAAGCGAAATAGACAAATTTATAAAAT
Source organism: uncultured Campylobacter sp. (assembly GCA_963518005.1). GTDB lineage: Bacteria > Campylobacterota > Campylobacteria > Campylobacterales > Campylobacteraceae > Campylobacter_A. The sequence goes on along the minus strand of CAUQJU010000021.1, from coordinate 1,087 downwards.
TTAAGCGTAAAATGGAAATTTCGTAATATAATTCACGCTTTTTGAGATGAATTAAAATAAAATTTAAACAAGGCAAAAATATCGCGAGGCGAATTTGAAGGTTAAGGCGAAAATTTAGGCGTAGATAGGACGTATAGTTCATCAAGCCGAAATTTTTCCGGCTCTTTCAAGGGCGTCCGCTAGAATACTTAGGAGGATTTAACGATGCCCGATATCGCTTCGGTCGATTGGTCGCGCGCGCAGTTTGCGCTCACCGCGATTTACCACTTTTTGTTTGTTCCGCTCACGCTGGGACTTAGTTTTATCATCGCCATTATGGAGAGCATCTACGTCAAAACCGGCAGCGAGCAGTGGCTAAAAATCACCAAATTTTGGCTCAAACTCTTCGGTATAAACTTCGCTATCGGCGTAGCTACGGGCATCATAATGGAATTTGAGTTCGGCACCAACTGGGCTAATTACAGCTGGTTTGTCGGCGACATCTTCGGCGCGCCGCTAGCTATCGAGGGCTTGCTCGCATTTTTTATGGAGGCGACGTTTTTTGCCGTTATGTTTTTCGGCTGGGATAAGGTTAGCAAGAAATTTCACCTCATCTCGACCTGGCTCGTGGCTATCGGTTCAAATTTGAGCGCGCTTTGGATCCTCATCGCAAACGGCTGGATGCAGTATCCGGTGGGTATGAAATTTAACCCCGCGACGGCTAGAATGGAAATGGAAAATTTCTTCGAGGTAGCGCTTAGCCCCGTCGGCATAATCAAATTTTTACACACCGTAACTAGCGGCTACGTCGCTAGCGCGCTTTTCGTAATAGGAATTTCGGCGTGGTTTATCCTAAAAGGACGTCATCTAATCATGGCTAAAAAATCAATCGTCGTAGCGGCAAGCTTCGGGCTTGCGACGTCGCTGTTTTTGATGTTTAGCGGCGACGAGAGCGCATATCAGGTCGCGCGCACCCAGCCGATGAAACTAGCCGCGATGGAAGGCCTTTACAAAGGCGAACAAAACGCCGGCCTAGTCGCGATGGGCGTGCTAGATCCGTCTAAAAAACATGGCGACGGCAAGGACGCGTTTTTACTCGAACTAAAAG